>JAWKTX010000025.1 GCA_041398825.1 Planctomycetaceae bacterium
CGCGGTGGCGTTGAAGGTGATTGCAAGCTGGCCACCGACATTGGTGTAGCTGCCGATACTGATGGAAGATAGTTCCAGAGTTCCGGCGTTGAGTACCAGGTTTCCAGTGGCACCGAATACGTCATCGCTGTTTGCGCCGCCATTGCGAACCAGTGTGAGCGTGGTTCCGTCAAAATTATCGAGAGCCGCGTTGATTTCGGCATCGAATAGCGTGACATCGCTGTCTAACACGACCGCCGCTCCGTCTTCCGCATAGCTGGCAGTGCCAATTTGGCCATTGATTTGGCGGACTGAGACGTTGTCAATCGAAGAGTCGACACCATTGGTCGCCGCACTCAGCGACCCGGCGTCATCGGAGGTGTCCGTAAACGTCAATGTGGAAGAGATCGAATCTGCAACGAACTCAAATCGGTATCGGACAAGCGTGCTGCCATCTTTATCCGTGAGAATCTGCTCCGATGTCAGCAAGTTCGATGATCCATCCACTGTAACCTGCAGCTGCTGATTCAAGCCGGCATGGCCATCGCGGTAGTCAAACTCAAGCACGTACGCGTCGCCGATGTTCGTTGCAATCGTCTGCGACAATGTGTGCGGTCCGGCATTGCCACCGGTTCCAAAAGTGGCGCGACCCGACCCTGATGTGACGGTCCCTGTTGTGGACCAGCCCGTCAAGTCGGTGTCAAATGTTCCGTTCGTGATCAAGTTGGGGCCAGTAAACGCCGGTGCGTCGTTGACTGACGTGATATTGATTGTCTGCGATGCAAAATGCTCTTCGCTGGTCCCGTCACCCGTCAGACCCGGGTCGATTCCCGTGTTGCCCTGGTCATTGACCGTCAGCGTGATTGTCGTCGATGCGGAGGGCCCATCACTGGCAGCGGTCTGGTCGTGATAGTAGACCACCGTTCCCGTGCTGCTTCCGCTGAGCAGAGCATTGATCTGGGCGACGGTCCCCTTGAATGTCACCGTATCGGTACTGTTTCCGGATGTATTGAAAGCTCCCGAGGTCATCGACACACCGGAGTCACCGACGTCGATCAGGATGCGGCCTTCGCCGACGGCAAACGTCGCTGTCATCGTACCGCCGTTGTCATCCACATCCGACACGCTGAATCCAGTGCCGTGAATATTTAAGCTGCCTTGTTCGGTGAAACTGTATGCGGCTCCCGGCCCCGTAACGACCGGAGTATCGTTGACCGCCGACACGGTGAAGTTGAACGTGCCGGTTGCCGGCGTCGAACCGTTTTCGCCGCCGTCAGCCAGCGAGAACTGGAAGTTGTCCGTCGTTGTCTCGCTACCATTGTGATCGTAGGTGATCAAGCCTGCGTCAATGTCGGCTTGCGTAAACGTATCGCTCAGGCCGATGGCCACTCCGTTCAGTTTCAACGCGCCATTCGTGACGTCTGCAGTGACGGTGTAGGTCAGCTCTGTGCCGCTATCATCCGGATCGCCTTCATTGAGCATCGCCGTGGTGATCACGTTACCGCTCGAACCTTCCAGCACCGTGTTGCCTGTGTTGGTGGCAATCGTTGGAGACTGGTTGGAATTGGTAATCGTTACCCGATGATCGACTGTGAACTCCAGGTATGCCGGTCCGATAATCCCACTTGCGTAGTTATCGATGAAGGCGCCCGTGGTGCCGTCGTATCGACGAATGACACTTGCATCCTGATCGGCAACATACAGGTTGCCGTCAGGGCCAAACTCGACGCCTGCTGCCAGCTGCAAGCCACCCGTGCCATTGGCGATAAACGTGGACGTTGCTCCCGTAGTCGCGTTAACACGAATGACTCCGCTGACGCTGCCCACGTAGATGTTGCCGTCTGGGCCAAAGGTCAGATCTTCAGCGCCGCTGATGCCTGCCACGTTGAAGCTTGCGTCCAGCACGCCGGTAATCCCATCGTAACGCAATACGCCGGCGCTGCCTCGATTGGCCACATACAGCATGCCATCCGGACCAAAGTCCAGCCCCAGTGGACTGCTTAATCCCGATGCCACAAAGTCATCGATGTAAGCCCCGGTTGTTCCGTCAAATCGAACGATTTTGCCAGCTCCATAGTCGGCAACGTAAAGATTGCCGTCTGACCCGTAAGCCAGTCCGCCAGGTGCGCTCAAGTTCGGATCAGCTGCCGCTACAAAGTTTCCAACTAAAGTCCCGTCCGGTTGATATTGGACAATATTTCCCGAATCGACACCGCTAACCAGGTAGTTGCCGTTCGGCATGAAGACGATGTTGGCATGTCCCACAATTCCGTCGCTCGACGGTGCAAAACTACCGACAAAGGTGCCGCCGAACCCATCATATTCATTGACGCAGTCGCCACCGTAGGCAGGCGCCAGCAGGTTCGCTTCGAAATACTGGCCATCTTCGTCGATCGCGCTGACCGAGATGTTGAACTTCAGACCTGCCAAATTGTTTGAGTAGACATGGGTCACACTGGAGGGATCGCCGATGTATGTATCGATGGAACCATCACCCCAGTTGACGATCCAACTGCTGATCGCGTCATTGCCCGGATCGACGTCCGTCAACGTTAGCGTGAAAGTTTCTCCGCCACCAACCGTCGCCGCGCCGGTCGCCGTCAACGTGGGAGCTGTATTGGCGATCGTTACCGTAGTGGACGAGGACACGAGTCCCCCGTTGCCGTCATCCACCTGCAATCCGATCGTATACACGCCATCGTCATCGACTCCCAGCCCGTACAGCGTCGCCCAGCTGACCGATTCCGTGGCGTTGCTGGTCACCAGGTCATCAAACTGCCCGTCGTTGTCGAGGTCCCAGCGATAGGTCAGCGTATCGCCATCGATATCGGTCGAACCGCTGGCGTCAAGATTCAGCGAGTCCCCTTCATTGGTCGTGTAGCCGCCGCCATGCGATGCCGTTGGTGCATCGTTTTGGGCCGTTACGTCAAACGTGATGGTGTTGCTGCTCGGATCGCGGTTGACTCCGCCATTGGTCGTGCCGCCATTGTCCTGCACCTGGAAGTCAAATGTCGCGTAGCCTGTGCCATTACCATCGGCAACAGGTTCAAATGTCAGCAAGCCCAGATCGATATCGCTCTTCAGAATCCAGTTGTTTGCGGCGAATGTCGAACCATTGAACTTCAACTGCCCCGCGGATGGCAATGTCATGATCCAGACGCGATTGAAGCTGTTGCCATCTACGTCGCTGAATCCAAAATCGGCGGCCTTGAACGTGTAGGTCGCGTCTTCGTTGATCGTGATGGTGTTGTCGGCACCGCTGGGAGCGTCATTGATCTCTGAGGTGGTAATTGTGACGGTATCAGTATTCGAACTAAAGGCCGTGGTACCGCCGTTGGTCGTCACATCCGCCGTGCTGCCAGCAGTTCCCGATGACTGATCCCACGCCCGATACGTCATCGTCATTGTGCCGCCGGTAACACCGTTGGGAGTGAACCGAATCTGATCCGTCGCCTTCAACAGCAGAGCGGTCGAACTTGTCGGAGCCCCGAATGCAGTCCATGCTCCGCCGTCAATGGAATACTCCGGAGTCCCATTCGTCCCGGTGATATCGGTGACCGCAATCCCTTCCGGATCGCCATCGGAGTCCGTCACACTGGAACCCAGCAACGAAGCCACCGTGTTGCCAAAAGGCGCGGAATCTTCCGTCAACGGCAATGCGGGGCTGTAAGGCGTCAGCACCGGAGCATCATTAACGGCCGTGATGTTGATCGTCTGAGATGCCGAATCCTGCTCGCTGCTGCCATCTCCCGTCAGTCCTGGGTCGTTTCCTGTATTGCCGCCGTCATTGACCGTCAACGTGATGGTCGTCGAAGCGGTGGGCGCGCCTGTGTTGGTATTAAAGAAGATGGTTCCTGTGCCAGCTCCGACGATTAGATCTTGCAACTGAGGCAGGTTGCCCGTGATCACTACCGTGCCAGTCCCATTGCCTGAACTGATGGTCGCGCCGGAGTTACCGACACTCACGGTCAGGATACCGGACCCGACCGACAGCGTGGCCGTCATCGTTCCGCTGTTGGCGTCAACATCACTCAAGGTAAATCCGGCTCCGTGAATGGCCAGATCCGTCTGCTCCGTTGCTGCAAGAGCACTTCCCGGAGCCGCCACAACGGGAGTGTCGTTCGTCGGGATAACGTTTTCTGAGCGAGTATCGATCGCGCTGGTTCCGCCATCTCCATCGGTCAACTGCATCGAAATGGTACGTTGCAAACCGCTGGGATTATCTCCGTTGACACTGAAGCTAATCCGTCGCACAACTTTTTGTACGTCCGCTGCATCCGCATTGGCATTGAACGTCACCAGCAGCGGATCAGCGTCGCCATTACCGCCGGTGAACGAACCCATCATCACACCGTCGATCAGAATATCGCTGCCCGAAATATTGACCTGACCGGCTCCGGTTCCTTCGTGACGCACAAACAGCTGATCATCAACTGTGCCATTGTTCGACACCCAGGTCGTCAGCACTCCTCCGTCAAAATCAACTCCATCCGCATCGGTGACGGTCGCCAGCGTGTCGATGTACACGCCTGCTGCGTTTTCGTAGTACGTACCGCCGCCAATACCCAGACTTAAGACCGGAGTATCATTGACCGCGTTAACCGTGATCGCGACATTTCCCGTCACACTCGTTTGGCCATTGGCCAGAGCCGCGATTTCGTCGGCTGAAAGGGCTCGGGTGTAAACGCGGGCGTCGTCGATAAGGCCGTCGAAATCGAAAGTCGTCGTTCCGGTTGCATTCCCACCGATTCGGGAGTTTGCGCCAAGCGTATAGGAAATGCCCGCAGTGAGTCGATTCTCCGCGACGGCGGTGCCATTGATGTAAAGCGTTTGCAAGTCGTTGGCGTCGTCGAAGACGTAAGCGATGTGTTGCCAGCCCGTGTCGGCAATGAATATCCCACTGGTGGTAGCCTGGTAAGTACTTCCGTCGTAAAAGAACCCCTGAACCCCTTCTCCGCCGTTGGGACGGTCAACACCGAGAACCACGGAGTTCCCCAGTGAAAGAACATGGGATCCGTTCGTGTCCGCACTGTCAACATACACCCACGCGGCCAGGGTCACATTCGTGGGGTCACTGAACCGGCCGGAAATCGACACGTAGTCATCGACTCCATCCAGGCTGAGCACTTCGCCGCGTTCGGGATCGTTCACAGTTGTTGCATTGCCGACTAGCGTTCCGTTCTGCGAGATACCCACGCTTTGATCGATCGCATTGCCACCTTCGAAGGTGTAGTAGCCCTGAAGATCGGCTCCCAGTGACGTGGTCATGTCCAGCGTGACGGGGCCAGAGTAGTTGGCGGCCGGTGTAAATGCCATGCCTTCAAACGCGGCGTTCAGATCGGATTCGGTTCCCTGAATCGTCATGAACGTGCCTCCGTTGCTGCCACCCAGAATCGACAGCCCGGTCGTCTGCGAAAGCGTCAGGGTGCCGTTGTTGTTGGTCGAGATGAACACTTGAAGTCTGGTATTGGTTGCAGCCATGGTATCGCTGACCGTAATCGCGTTGCCATTGGCGGTGCTGAAGACCAACGGTGGGTCTTCATCGACCGACTGTGCTCCCGGCAACGAATGTGTCAGCTCCAGGCCGTTGTCGACTGCAATGGTCATTACTTCGCTGTAGCTGTTACCGGCAGCGTCCGTCACCTGCACGGTGACGTTGTGTGATGTGTTGGTTTCGTAGTCCAATTGCGAACTATCGGCGACAGTGATCTCACCGTTATTGCTATCGATCGCAAAGCGTCCACCCGCATCGTCGGTCAGGCTGAAGGTGAAGTTGGAAAGAACCTCGCTGGCGTCCCACTCGATGATGTAGGCGGAAGTTGTCGCACCGCCATCGACGTCCGTCCAAAGGCCGTCTGCAGAGCGGAGCTTTGCGTGGTCCTGAACGCCTGCGGCATCGTTTGGTTCAGTCGCCACCCAATTGGCGTACCTGCCAGCGACGGCAGAACCCGCAGCGTCTCCCGACCAGAATTGCTCACCGATGCCTTGTGGGTCCAGCCACCGCCAATCGCCCTCGATGGTCGCGTCTGAAGCACCAATCCAAACATTGGCTCCGACGGAGCGAGCAAAATCGTGGACGTAGGAGTTCTCCGACGCTGAACCGATTGTCACGAGGCGTCCGCCGACTCCACCAATCAGAGAACTCTCTGCTATTGCCTGAGCATTAAAGAAAGTATCAGGTGACGTCACTTGACGATAAAACTTGCCAGTTGCCGCATCATAGGAAAGCGTCAGATCGCTGTGCAGGATCGCCGTAACGGCGGCGGGGATTTCGATCACGCGGACGTCCGTGATAATGGCAGCCCAAGCGTCATCGACTCCGGCAGCAAAACGCAACACGGTGCTGGTGTCGTCCGCCGTAAATGTCATCGATCGAGGCTCGTAGCCCAATCCCGTGCCGAACGTGTCTGTGACCTGGAAGTCCATTGACTGCCCGGCAGCGGACGCAACCAAATGCTTGACAGGCTGGCCGCCGCCAAAGTTGCCAGACATGTTGAACACTAACTGATATTGGCGACCGACCTCGGTTACCAGCGTTTGTGTGATCGAGGCTGGAAATTGCCCCGCTCCCGCCTGCAATTCAAGCCCAACGCCACCACCAGGCGAAACATATGTCGACGTATGCGAAACGACTCCGGATTCCACTGTCCAGTCGCCAATCGTTTGACCTTGGGTGTAATTAGTCCACGATCCGGTGTCACCCTTCAGGAATTGCCCATCGCTGACGATATCCTGCGGCGCATCTGGACCACTTGGCACGACGAACCCAACGCTGGTTCCGTCCGTGGCGGTTTCGCTGATGTGCAGGTCTTCCACCGGCGTACTGGCAATGAAGCCTGCGCCGGTTGCATGTCCGATGCTCAGGTTGTTACCGCTGACGACGTCGACGACTTGGTTCGATCCATTGAAACCATCCATCTGCCAGTTGGCGACCAGACCGCTGGGCAGACTGCCGCTGTCGAACTTGTTCTGATAGTTCAGTGCGATTTCCACTTCGCTGCGGACCTGGTTCCAGATGCGAACGTCGTGAAACGTGCCGGCAAAGGACTGTGCAGGATCAAAATTCCCTTCGACGGAATCCTGCTCCTGGCCCAGGACAAATACACCACCACCGTTGGTTTGAGACTGTGAAGGAGTTGCGACGGTCTCAACCAACCTTCCATCGATGTAGAAACGAAGATCGCCTTGTGGTGCATCCCAGGAAAACGCAACCGAATGCAGACCGCCGTCGAAAAGTTGAGAATACTGGCCTGACGTGGCGAAGCTTGTCCATTCCAGCGTTCCGTCGGCATGGACTGCAAACCACGATTCGCTTGCGACGGCCTTCTTGGAATAGAAGGTCGACATGGATGTTGGTGTCTGGAGATCAGACACCTGAAACTCCATGGTAATCCCCTCGAACCCATCCCAGTACGGAACTCCACTCGTACGGTCGACCAGATACGCGTCATTCCCGCCGTCAGTGTTCAGCTCGATTCCGCTGGAGAGGTTCGTTGGCGCGTTGTCGGACTCGGCCAAGTCGTTGAGCGAGACGGTGAAGGCTTCATCGTACGTCGCCGTACCATCGCTGACCCGGACGGTGACGGTGTGCGTTGCGTTGGTTTCGTAATCCAGCAACAAACCATCCGCAACAGTGATCTCGCCCGTATCACTATTGATCGTGAACGCACCGGCAACCGTTTGCGACTGGATCGAATAGGTCAATGCGTTGGTGGCGTCGAGGACCGAGTCGGCATCAAATTCGACGATGAATTTTTGATTCACTGTACCATCGACATCATCCCACAACCCTGTCGCCGCAAAAATCTTGGCGTAGTCCTGCCCTCCGGAATCATTCGGATTCGAGGGATCCCAGTTGGAATACACACCTTCGATACTGCTTCCGGATCCATTCCCAAGCCAGAATAAATCTCCCGAACTGTCGCCCCATCGCCACTCGCCTTCAACGCCCGCGTCGCTCGCCCCAATGTAGGCCTGAGTGGCACCGTATTGGTTCAGAATGTCGACGATCAATTGGTTCTCGGCCGCCGATCGGATTTGAACTAGCTGTCCATTGACTCCGTTGAGCGTCGTTAACTGGGCACTACTGTCAGCAGTCGCCCACTGCACCCCAACGTTCTGGAACTGATAAAACTTGCCCGTCTCTGCGCTGTAGTGGAGGCCCGGATTTGCAGCCAGTAACTGTGTGATCTTCGCTTCGCGATCGATGTCTGTTCCAAAGGTCGTACCGACCACGGTGCCGTTGAGAGCGTTCTCTGTGATATCCAGCGTCAGCGATGGGTCGCTTGCGACAAAGCCGGCTTCGGCGATGTGACTGACGGTCAAGTTGTTCCCCGCGACTGATTCTGTGACCACACCTGCCGCTGACAGATTGTCAAAACTCCATTGGGCAATCATTCCCGATTCGTTATACGGCAATTCGCTCTGGTAACTGGCGGCGATTTCAGCGGCCGTCCTGACATCATCGAAGACGCGTACGTTATAGATAGTGCCGGAAAACGTATCATCGGCGTCAAAGGCAGATCCTAACGCACCCTGATGTTGTCCGATGACGACGATTCCACCCGCAGCGATGGTCGTGGTTTTCTGATAGTCATTGCGTCCCGGACCAAGCTGTTCGCCATCGACGTAGAACATCAGTACGCCGCCCGAATTTTCCCACGTCACAGCCACGCTGTGGGTTTGGCCATCAAACAAATTCGCCGCCTTCGTCACACTTCCATAACCGCTGCCGCCATTTTCGCTCGTGCGGAATATCAATTCACCAGACGCAGTGATTCCGAAGAACAGCTCATCGTGATTGGTTGGATCAGCATACGAAAAGAACGTTGTCAGGCCAGCCGCTGCAGAGTCGGCTGAGAACTGAACTTCAATGGTCGTTGCCGTTTGGCCGTTAAAAGGAGACGCATCGGCAACCAGATAGGCATCGTTTCCGCCGTCATCGTTGAGGCTCAGTCCGCCGCTGGTCGTCGACACGATTTCAAGATCACTCGGCGCGCTGTTGCCGGTACTCAGTGTGGCGACAGATGCCTGAGAGAACTCGGATGTGTTGTTGCTGTAAGTGGCTGTGGCCGTGATCAGTTCGCCCACAGCGACTGTTCCGGAATAGCCCGTCAATGCCACATTCGTGAACGTTGCATTGCCGCCGGCGTCCGTATTGACGGTTGTTGAACCGAGGTACTTCCTGCCTTCACGCTTGTTGACATCACCCGTTGATGGCGTGGCGTAGAAGTGAATCACCACTCCGGTCAAGCTGGCCAGTGTGTTGATCGAACCACTGACGGTGACCGTCGTGCCAGCCGCATCGACGGTCGACGACGTGACCACCGGGAAGTTTTGAAGGTTGTTGACGCCGGTGTCGGGGTCCAGGTGATCGTTGGCTGTGACGCCTGCAGTGCCGAGATCGATTCCCTGGCCGACGTTGCCGTAGATCGAGTTGCCGACAATGGTGTTCCCCGTTCCGGCAGTCGGATTGAGATCAATGGCTGCGGTATAAACACCGCCAACGCCGTTGGCAGTGATGACGTTACCCAGACCAGCTCCAGTGCCTCCGATCGTTGTATTGGCTGCTCCATTTTCCAGCAGGATGCCGCTCTCCATCGAACCAGCGACAACCGTTCCAGTGGCATTCGTTCCGATGTAGTTGCTTGTAATCACCGTCCCGGTAGAAGCTCCGTCGATTTCAATCCCGACTACGCCACTGCCGACGATGACGTTGCCATTGCCGGTGCCACCGCCGATCGTCGTGTTGTCCGCTCCGCCGCTGATGTAGATCCCATCACCCGTATTGCCCAGGACGGTGGAGCCATTGGCGGCCAGACCAATCCAGTTGTTCTGAATCCAGTTACCGTCGGTCGCTTCGCCATCGATCTGGATGCCGTCCTGATCGTTTCCGGCGATGATATTGCGCCGCGCCGTGCCCGCCCCGCCGATGTAGTTGCTTGTAGCGCCATTCTCGATGCGGATTCCGTCGTACGTATTGCCTCGATCGATATTGCCGGTGGCATCAGTGCCGATGTAGTTTCCGTAGATCATGTTGCCTGAAGTGCCAGCACCGTCGATCAGAATTCCGTTGTTGTTGCCCGAGATGATATTTCGTTCGCCGGCGTCATTGCTGCCGTCAGCATTCGAACCAATCAGATTTCCACTGCTGCCATTGCTGAGGATAATGCCCGCCCAGTCGTTGCCCAGGGCCGTTGTGCCATCAACCGCGAGCCCGACATAGTTGCCTTGAATGAATGCGTTGTCGGTGTTGTGAAATTCAATTCCGAACCCATCGCTGGCCACGATATTGCGTTCGGCTGCGATGTCGCCGCCGACAACGACTCCGGTTGAATCTCCGTACCAGATGCCGTGTGCCAAATTGGCGATGAGGCTCATCCCGGTCTTGTCGGTCCCCAGATAGTTACCGATGATCTGAGTATTGTTCGCTGCACCACTTCCGACGATGCCATTATTGGTATTGCCGGAGATTACATTCCGATCCGACGCCGTGGCACCGCCAATGATGTTGTTGTCACCCGACCAGATTGTGATTCCGTCGAAGTTTGCTGCAGCCCCAGTACCTGCGGCATTGGTGCCGATCCAGTTCCCTACGATCAGGTTTCCGGACGACTCCAGGTGGATTCCGGCCGTGTTGAAGCCCTGAATGTTGAACCCTCGAATGGTACTGCCGTCACTGCCTGTATTTAGCCTCAGCCCATGCGATCGTGCATCACCGTCGACCAGCGATATGAGCGGTTCGCCCGCAAAGCCGGTTTGAGTCGTGGCGTCAATGATGACCGTATCCGTGATTCCTGGCAGGTCAGTGCCGGAGATCGTAATGATCTGATTCCCGGCACCGATTGCGAAATCGATCGTGTCCGTACCGACATTCAAATTGGCCTGCGTGATTGCCCAGCGCAGGCTGCCCACGCTGCCGTCATCCAGTGTGTTGGTGACGGTGTAGGTTTGCGGACCAAGTCCCGTCAGATCAAACCGCCGCATGAAGACGCCGCTGGCATCGGTCTGGCCCGATTGACTGCCGTTGCCTCCCCAGACGAACACGGCTGACGTCCCGTGAATCGCGACCGTTGGATCCTTCTGGTCATTACCAGTCGTCTGTGCGATTTGCGTTTCACTGCCAACGGCATTGCCAGAACTGTCGTATTGCCGGGCATAGACGCCAAAGCCTGTTCCGTCATGCCCCGATGCATCGTGCCAGGTGATGACAAAGTCGCCATCGTCGTCCACGGAGACGTTCGGTGATCCCTGATCGCCGGTGGTCCATGTGTTGACCTGGAATTCGTTGCCCAATGCGGTGCCGGACGAACTAAACCGGCGAGCATAAATGCCTTCTCCGTTGCCATCGCTGTTCATCCAGGTAGCGACGAAATTCCCCGAGGCATCATGATCGATTGTGCCGTAGTACTGGTTATTGAGGGTTGTTTGGGCGAGTTGAATTTCGCCGCCGACCTTAGCACCCGCCGCGCTAAAACGCTGGGCGTACATGCCGTAGCCGCTGCCGTCCTGAGCGTTGCTCATCCAACTGATGACGAATGTCCCGTCATCGTTGACCGCCACGTCGGGATGATTCTGGGTATTCGTCGTTGTGGTATTAGCAACGGTATTGCCACCCTGAGCCACACCGCTGGCGTTATAGCGCTGAAAATAAATATCGCCGCTGTTGGTGCCTGCACGCTGCCAGGTGATGACGAACGATCCATCCGCTGCAAAATCAACGGCTTGCGCGTCCTCGGTGCCCGACCCCTGGCTAACCAGCGTTTCTCCCGTAAGTGCCGTGCCGTCGATACTGAACAGCCGCATGTAGGTTTCATAATTGCCCGAGCGATTGTCGCTCCAGGTGACGACAAAGTTGCCGTTGTCCGCCATGGCAACGTTCGACCAGTCCTGCGCACTGGAGTTCACGGCATGCACGCGAAATTCGGATACTCGCACGCTTCCGTCGGCGTTATAAACTTTGGCGTAAGTATCGGCGTTCCCGCTACGTTGGTCTTCCCAGACAACGACGTAATTGCCGGAATCGTCCATCGCCACATTGCCGCCACCGAAGGGCGTTGTGAGCTGGTTTTCCGGAGTCGAAGTATTGACCAGGGTCTCGCCACCAGCCACCGTCAGATCCAGCAGGTCGTTCCAGCTGGCCTGAAAGTCGGTGGTGAAAACTACAGAGGTTTCCAGAGCACCGGTAACATACTCCAGTTCCCAGTCACCGCCCAGATTAGCCGCCCCGGTCAGGTCTTCACTGCCGGCAACATCCGTGCCTGTGAGCTCGCTCAGCTGATCAAGCAGCGCCTGACCCGCTTCAGATTCGGCAACGTTACAGCCGTAGATCAGGATGTCGGCCTGATCCGACATCGAATACTGCCACGCGCTGATGGCTGTTCTGTAGCGATCCAGTGTGTCCAGCGAGAGAGTGGTAGATCCCAGTTGTACCTGACCATCTGTGCCGTGAGACACAATGTGCATACCGTCGATGCCGTTGTATTTCAGCAATGCGGCTGTAATCTGCGCGAGTCCATCGCGATCAGAATCAAGCACGACCAGTTCCAGTTGCCGCGATGAATCCTGCTCATTCAGCGTTTGCAGATCAGCAATCATCTGATCCATGTTGCGGACATTGCTGTCGATAAACACCAGCTCCAGCGTTTGCTGATCGACATATGCGGCTTCTGATTGCTGTTCGCCTCCTGTCGCATCAGCCTGGTCGCGGGGCGGCAGATAGCTGTCTGCCAGAACATCCAGTAGTTGCTGTTCGGACAGCTGACCACTCGCATCGGCTGAAGAAGGTGATTCAGCAACCTGAGCGACCACCGCAATCGGGCTTGCACTGAACAGAAGACGCTCTTCCAGTTGCGCAAGCCGTGGTTGCGTGGCCGCTCCACTCAATTGCTGAGTCCGACGCGCCTGATGAATGGCTCTTTCGAGCACCAGGCGTGTCTTCTGTATAATCCGTTTCATCGCGTTAACCTGCCCAGTCGTTTTCTTCAATCATGAGCAGTGCGCGCAAATGGGGGCGCGCACCGCACCCTGATGAAAAGCTAACCCATCAATCGACTGCAGCGATCAGGGACCCCTGCAAACTGAATCTGACGGTAAGAAAAACAGGGTAAAGGGCGCAGGAATTCGCGATTGTTGCGCGTGTGCATGCCGCTGGAAACCAGCACCGCAGGCAGCAAGCCACCCTGCAGGATGTCTCCAGGTCTCCCGGGGAATTTGCCCACAACAAATGACCAGCGCAAAAAAACAGACACGGAAGTGATCCGTATCTGTTTTCAGGAAATCAAGTACCGGAGGCGGGGGTCGAACAAAGTGCCTCAGACATTCGGGAAACTACTAATTCTGAAACTGGTGGCCCTCCAGGTGGCACACTTGCAGCGCATTCTGAAGCAGTGGCACGTTTCGTGGCCGAACCAAGGCACGCAGGATTCCATGCTGACGACATCCAGCGGATTAACGCGGCCATGAAGCGGGCCCAGGTGAGTCTGGTTTCGAACGAACAGGGCGCCCGGTATTTGGGCTGATGCACCCACAGCACTGGATGACAGGGACATGGATCGCCTTGCCGTTGCCGAAACGTCTCAGGCGAAGGATCTGGGCGGTCGGTGATTTTGAAGTCGCTCTGAGGCACGGAATTCCAGCTTCACTCGGTCAACCAGAGTGCGGGTTCCGTCTGCCAGCACCATTTCGGGCAGGCGAGTGCTCCAGGAGGGCTCGGACTTGTTCTGAACTGGCCATAATTGCTCGAATTCCGTTGTATCATGAGTTTACCACGGCTTAGTTGTGCCGTCACTCATTTTGACATTGGATCCCGAAACGGCGGAATTCAGTGCAATCCGAACTAATAATCCGGGCTGCCGCGGTCCGACTCAGGAACGCGGCGATTCCCACTAAGTCGCATTGGACGTGAGTTCCCCGCGTGTGATTTCGCTCGCACCCTGCCCACGGACGTGATTTCTTCGCAGCATTCTTCAACCTGTTCCACACCGATCGCCTGCACGACGCCTTGCTTCGTTGCTTCTTGATCACAAGTCTGCTGGCTTTCGTAAGTGATCCTGTATGACCTGAAATCGGGCAGCTCGGTCCTTGTCGACGTGAAAAACGACAAAACCGTAGCCAATATGTTCACACGCAGCGATGTCTGTCGTGTGCAAATCATACAGGTACCGATAATCACCCAAATCCCGCAGCATGGTTTCGTGATCCACCAGGTACCATCCCGTCGGAAACTCTTTCGTTCCAACAGAATGCCGCGTCGGCATCGCTGGTGTAACTCCCTGACTGTCGATGCCCATCCGCTGGTGATCAATCAAATGCAGGTAAGCCTTTGTGAAAACCGGGCGACGATCGGGATGCCGCTCGCACCATTCCTTCACAAACTTCAGATCCTGCCCCCAGTCCAGGTTGCTGGCATTCATGTGCGGCGACGCATTTAGCGGACCTCCGATCAGTTCGTTGAAATAGCTGTGCGAATGGGGATAGATCCACAGACTGCTCAACACTAACCAACTCGCACAAGCTGCAACCAGATGACGCAGCAGCGCCTGACTGTGACCACGGCCAGCTTTATTGCCCTGCTCGCAGCTCGGCTCAAAAACAACAAAGGTTCGGCTGATCAGCACAAACACCAGCGGAATGATCGGCAGGACATAACGCACGTGCCGGTTGAGTCCTGTTTCGGCACTGGCAGCCCCCAGGACAAGCATCACCGGCAGCAGCAAAATCAAATGATCTCGCCAGCTGCCACGCCAGGCGGACCAGCGAACAGACCCGATCGCAGCCAGTAGCAAGAGTGACCACGTCCCCAGTGGCCCTTTGATGGCCAAAGCATACAGATAGTAATACCACCAGCCATAATCTCGCCATTCACCGCGAAAATACGACGACCGCGGCCGATCAAAATCCCACTTCTGCAGATCCATCCCAATAACCATATCTTCCGGCAGCGGCACCGGAAGAACTCCCAGCCATGAATCCGCAAATCGATTACCGTGGTAATTGTGCGTCCTCCAGTTCGGGTCGTGTGTCAGAGCTTTACTGATGAATTCAAATGAATCCAGTCTTCGGAAAGATCCGTCAAACCCATACGCCAGGTTGATCACCAGCAGACACATGGCCATGCTGCCAACAGCCAGTCCGGTTTCCCGAATCATGGTTTGAATGGCAAGGCCCGGTCGATTCCCCTTCAGCCATGCACCCAAAAACTCGAAGGTTCGAATCAGCACCCACAACAAAGGCAGCAAGCCAAACAGGGCCATCCAGCTGGTCTTTGTCAGCACTGTCATCCCGGCGACGACGCCCAGAATGTACGATGTCTCCAATCGCACATCACCGACCCATTTGCGAAACACAAACAGCGTCACCAGTCCCATGCAGGCCGCCTGCGCATCGCCGCTGATCAGGCAGCCATACCCAATCATCAACAGAGAAAATGTCCAGATCAACAGGCAGCCGATGCCCGCACAGCGGCCAAACAGCTGTGTACTCCACCGCCAGGCAACCCACATGCCGACCCAGATGAATGGTAAGCACCACAGTCGAGCCACTGTTAACCACAGCCAGGTCACTTCACCATTGGTGTCGATCATTGCCCGGGCAACATCCCATTCGGCTCGTCTACGAGGATCAACCGAAACGCCTCGAAACGGAACCTGAGGATCAAACGCCAGCACGGGCATTGCCGCCCACATACGGACCAGCGGTGGGTTCACTCGAAACACATCAAACGATGCATACCGCCAGTCAATAATGCCAGCCGGAAGCAGCCCGGTTTCCGTCCAGCTGAAACTGTTCCGACACGCACACCAGCCAACCAGTAACGAATGGGCAACGATGAATGCGATGGCCAACCGTTTTGAGCCGCGATGTTCGCGCGTATCATGACAGTCGCCAGACACACTGCTGGCGACCACTTCATCAGGCGGCTGCGAAACGATCCCGTCTTCCATTCGAGAATGAGAACCACGGCTTTGCCAGCGAGCGACGAACAAGCCGACGCTGAAAGCGATGACCGCCAGAATCAGTCCACCTCGAACATAAGCCTGATCCGGCGAAACGGACGGCCCATTGATCCAGGCAATCATCAGCAACAGTGGCACAGCAACCCAAACTGCTGTTTGAATGGGTTTTGCCAGAAAGTACTTCGTCAACGCTTCACGTTTTTCGGCAAGGGCGTTTGGGTTTCAGGGAAGCGGGTCAACTCACCGGCAGTTTCCATTTCCAGCACGGTTGTTTCAATGTACCAGGACATCTTGCCGATCAGCATCTGATCTTCTTTCGAAAATTCTGCCGTCGCTTTTTCCACAAGTTCTGAAAAGGCAATGCCTGCGTCTCCTTCCGGTACGACTTTCAGCACGGCCTCCCGAACGCGATCGTACTTCCAGCGTTTCAGTGTCTTGGTGTCTCGCAGCCCGTTCGGCGACCGACACTCAATGTTTTCATCGTAGGGGCTCTCGGGTTTTGCTGTATCGAGGCATCCTCGAAGTAACATCAGCAGTCCCACGACCGCAACACCCGCGACGATAAGAGCCAGGTTCCGAACGGTCATGGTGCCTCCTCACAGTGCCCATTCAACCCTTCACGTGACGCCTCACATTCCATCCGCTTCACCTTTTCCAGCGTCATTTCCAGCAGTCGTCGATTGGCAGCCATCAGATCCGCCAATAACCCTGCTACCGATGTGATACCGGCCAGGACCAAAAAGACGCCTCCCAGAACCAGCGACTGGATATGGCCATCGCCGTCACCCGACATCCAGAAGATCAGAAAACGCAGAACCGGAATCGTACCGATCACTGCCAACACCGCACTGATCGTCATCAGCACGGCCAGCGGACGAAACATGAAGGCGACACGCAGCATCGTCAGACCACTGCGAAAGACAAACTGCGGGATACTGTGGAAAAGCCGCGAAGGTCTTGTCACCGTGTTGGTTGTGATGGGCACGAATTCAATGGCCAGCCCTTTCGAACAGGCCTGCAGCACTGTTTCGATGGTGTAGCTGAACCCGGTGACGACATGCATCTTGATAGCCGCTTCGCGAGTCATGGCTCGAAACCCGCTGACCGCATCTGGGATCTCTCGCCCCGCCAGCCAACTGACTGTGCGACTGCCCAGCTTTTGTAGTTTGCGTTTCAGCCACGAACTGCGAAAGTCCTCGCTCGGCCGCCGATCCCCGATCACCATGTCCGCTCGACCAGCAAGGATCGGTTCCAGCAGACGAGGAATCTCCGACGCCGGATACTGCCCGTCACCATCGGTGTTCACGATGATATCCGCCCCCATCCGCAGGCATTCATCCAGCCCGGTAGTAAACGCCGCCGCAAGCCCTCGATTGCGAGTGTGTGAAACAACTCGATTCACAGCTTTAGCTACCTTTGCCGTTCCATCAGAGCTGCCATCATCAATAACTAACAACTGCAATGGGTAGTCCATGCCTGCAGAGGCCACGCTTCGAAGCGTCTCTGGCAAGGATTTCTCCTCATTCAGACAGGGAATCTGAACCCATATTGAAGTGTGATTCTTCATTCGATTCACGAATCTCGAAAGAAAGCCATCCGCTGAAAAGATACCGAAAACAAACCTTTCGACACTGATCACCCCAAACCTCTTCATTGGCTGCGTTCGAAGGGGATCACTGCCTTTGAAAAAGCTGCGTCGGCGTCCTCGTCCCGAACGGCTAAAGTTGCACCAGCAATGTTGCTTCAGATGGCGTCAGTTTCTGCGGTCTTCGACCTGGATCATCCTGCAATGATGATCGACTATGAACCTTGTCCCTTTTCCGCTGGCCTTCCACAGCAGCCGATGAATTCCAAAACAATGAGCTCGCCGTTCGGCCGTTCTCAATCACTCTTGCCCAATCAACCAAGGGGTCTACCCGTATTCTTTCTATTGCCATATCTCCATGCAGATTGACAATAACATTTCTTCGGATCGATGCAGAATTCAATTGCCGACATACAATCAGTTCGGGGATTAGTCGTATAGGACTTGACGAAGGTCTCTCGATTTTGAGCGACCTCGTGATAACTTCCTCCGTTGTGATGTTGCGGCACGTGGCCACAACGAGACCGCGATTGACACCTGGTTCTAGTCGAAGTGTATACCTGTGGGGGCATCATTGAATTCGGTTTGCCTCGCTGACGGGGAAATAATAACCGCATCAGTGGTCAACGAAACGAATTCGAACCCTGACTGCATTTTCAACTGCAGCGTCGCCTCATCTCGCAGGTCATTATCCATCCATAGCCGTGAGGTTATCGCCCCATCAACGACAAAATCAAATGGAGTGACAACATTAAAGCGTATCGCAGCTTCGCAGATGAACTCATTTGTTTCAGACATGAATGTTACATGCCTTGTAATGGTTTCCGCGACACTGCCGGTGCGAATCTTTACTCCTACCTGCATCGAGGCGCCAGGCTGAAGCATGTTTGCTGGCATCGATGTAACGATACACCCACACGAAACGGCTGGCCTGGCAAAGCTCACAGCAGCAGAACCTGAGTTGTTGAGTTCGACCAACGCTTCCACAATTGAATCTGCAGGGACATCCCCCAGACCAATTTCGGATTCAGTTAGATAGACGTGCTGACGCGAATCAACAGAATCCACTGATGACCGAATCATCTTTCTCTGTTCTACAATTTCAATAGCCAGGAATGATAACTGAGTGAGGAACAACGCAGCGCAGAGTGCCGGCAAAGATAAAAACCAAGGGGGACCACCACAGTTCTTTGGGGATTCAGAAACGGAACCCAGCATCAAGATCCTCCACGACTTCAACACGGGACAAACAAAGGATATGCCATCGTTGTGCAGTGGGCTCAAACCACCATCTCAGGAAATATGGGAGACGAACGCCTCCCAACGAATCATCATGTTCTACCAGCAAAAGCATGTCGCAACCCGTTACATCTTCGTTCTGTTCAAGTAGCGCATCGAAGCTTGCTAAGTTTTCCGGGACGAGAGGATATCCCCAGCCGTGACTCGCATGGAAGAGGCTCGTCGTCGTGTGCAGAGAACTGGAACAATCCTTAACTGTTCTCCCGGACGCATTCTTAGCCCGCCACATCAAAGCGCAAGACTGATCAGGGACGATAGCTTTCCAATGGGACGCGACATTGGAGATTTCGCGCCATTGAGAGAATACCTGATCAACCGAGAGGGTATTCGTTACTTCCTCGGTAAGAATCTCTTTCTTTACAAAGTAGGCTCGCCTTGCATTCACGGTTGTTGGTGGGAATGATTCATTCCGACTATGGAAAAAGGCTAGGTAACTCTCGCTGGTATCCGTAATCGCCGCGTGGATGAATTGATATACGGCGGCAGAAAGATCCGATGCCACGTGCGGCGAAATCGCCTCGCGGGGAACCCTACTTAGTACACCCGCATCCAGAAGGCACTCTTCGTTTACGCGGGCTAAAAACACAGAAACGTCTGTTTCAGTCAAGCCCGAGCCTTCGGTAATCGGCGCGGTATTCCATTGGGTCAGCAGTTCGTTCTGCCGTAGCTCTTCGCTGCTCACTTCACCTTGACCCAGCGTCGGACGGGAGCGTCGAACGTTTCTAAGGTAGAGGTTGGTCGCGATCAGGATTAGAAAGATCACAAGAAATGCGAATATCCGCTTCGTCATAAAGTTCAACTCCTGGGAAGTTGCCGCCAGCGTTGCAACTGGTTGCGGTCAAACGCTGCGCAGCACTAGCTTACCGTGAAGCGATTTTACTGATGAGAAGACGCCAGACTATTAGATGGACAGCACCATGTCCCGAGATTTTTCTGATCTCAAGCGGGGCAGGCTACGTGCAGTCGACACACGACGTGGATTCAATCCGCAAACGGAACGGACGCCGGTGACGCATCCTGGTAACAAGACTGCACGTCGACTTGTGGAGAAAGACGCACCAAACATGATGCTGTCCGCTTACCTACGCCTCTTAAAAACCCGGATCGCATGTAACGTCCGCCATCATCCCTCCGCCCGGTTTGTCCTTGCAGTCCGTACTGCACCCCTCACCGGAGGCGCAGCAGCGGCACTCATGATCGTCAAACGTGCCATCTTCGTCTTCATCACACCCAACGCAGCAGCATGCTCCACTCGTCGCACTGGGAGCGGCCGAGCAAAGGGTTGTGCCGTTCTGCGTTACAGAACACCCACCATCGGAGTTGAATGCCCAAGCGCTAGGTAATGCCGCAAGGTCTAGCAGGACACACATTAATGCCGCGAGAACCATTGATGGAATCCCTGCGGATCTCATCGTCCCCCCAATCACCATGCTACTTCTCCCTATTGACGATCCACTAATAATGAACGACGGACAATCCGCCGATCCCATACGCTACGACTCATCAATCAAACACATCAACAGCCTGTCATAGTTGGAATTTGACTTTAGAACTGATTCTGACGACACTTTGAAACTGCCTAGCTAACCATTCTGTCAAAACTATCGCGATGAGTCCCCTCCCGCCTTCGTTCCCAGCGCCCCCCAGACGCCGAAAATGCTTGGTCCTGAAATTACTGGGACAGACATTCGATTGCCTGAATCAATGCTCTCGCTGATCAGCTTTGCACTGCCATCAGCCAGCAGTACCATGACACCGCCGGGATGTTCGCTTGTTGCCGTCCAAATGCCGGGGCCGAAGTGGCCGCCGCCGGAGGGCCAGGTGGAACCGCCGATCAGACACGATGCCGAGTTTGGTGGCAGGATCGTGTTGAATGCCTGAAAGAAGGCAGCACCGTCGCCCCAGCGAAAGCCGGGGCTGGTGCTGAAATCAAACATCGGGGTGCCAGCCTGATAACGATTGCCTGCCCATGTTGCGGCACAGGCAGACGGCAAGAACGTTGAAGGATCTCCGTCTGCATCCACGGCCACCATGCCACGATCGTACAAGGACGATGGACGCGAGCGTTCACCCAACGCAATCGTGTTGCTGGTGCCGTCAGTGATGTCTCGAATCCGGGTACAAGAACCACGACCAAAAATGCCGCGGTTTGACATCGGCAGGTTCCTGGCCGCCAATACCGGATCTGTTCGTTCAGAAGGACTGACCGTTGATGCCAGATACGTATCACCGCCGCAAAACGCGTAACTGGTCAGACCTCGCGGACCATCACCCGCAGGCGGACGATCCCCCGCATCAGCCGGACACATCAGAATGGCCAGCTTCTGATTCCACCACGACGTATCCAGCCACGGACGATCCTGAGCCTCCATGATCTGCTGATACAAGGCTTGTTGCTCGTAATACGGCAACAATGCCACAAAGCCGCTCATCCGAAAACGATGACCGCCATCAAACAGAGTCCCGCTGCCTCCCTGACGAGCCGGAAACATGCCGTACACATCATGGTAATTGTGCAGTGCGAGGCCAAGCTGCTTCAGATTGTTGCGACACATGGCCGCCCGAGCTGCACCGCGTGCCTGCTGAACAGCCGGTAACAGCAGCGCCAGCAAAATACCAATGACGGCCAGCACAACCAGCAGTTCCACCAGCGTGAAGCCCGGCTTCCGCCGAGTGCAATTCTGCAGCCGACGATGACGTTGATGATTCGTACTCCAGGACCTCAGTGATCCATCGCAGCCCACACATTGAATGCCATCCACATGCCACCCCCAACAATCATGATGCAAACCCTGGTGTAATAAACGGGATAACGGGAGAGCGGGAGAGAGGGAGAACCACCCGGGCATCAGTGTATCTCGGCAGGCCAGGTTGTCAATACGCACTTCAAGAGAGTTTGCTGTACCGGCGCGACTGATCAACGACGCCCAAACGACTGAAATCGAAGCTGAGTTCCGTTGCACTCGGTTATCGCAGGACCTCCCTGATGCGTGGTCGGAAGTGGTTCCCTTGCCTCTGTCTGCGACAATTCAGGCGGTGCCGTTTGTCTGCACTGTGAGACTTGCGGGTTGTCGTTTGTCCCAGTCGCTCACGAAATGCTGATCCGAGCCGATCCGGGGCAGTGCAGCTCTCTTCAAGCAATTCGATGACCTGTTGCCGAATCTGAGTGTCAGCAGAATTCAAGATTGCCTCCGCTCATCTCTGCTGGCATTTGCCACTCGACTGAACCATTGCTGAACTTCTGGATCCATGAGAAAACCAATGGTAGTCAAAGCACAAAGCAATACTTGACGGGTTTCATCCGTTCTGGCACTGTCCATGATAAAGGTGGTTATTATTCACGCCACAAAGTCGAGGGAAGCTGAGCTCTGTTCCGTCGATCATCCTTTCGGCTGGTAATGCGGGGCAACAGGCGTGGCGGGATTTTTTTGATGGCAAGCTGGCCAATGCGTCAACTCCACGGGCGTACGAAACTGCTGTTCGACACGGTATTCTGTTCCTTGGCTCCTGCCGGCAAACTCTCATTGTACGACTCAAAGAGTTTGTTGAGTCTGACGGAGACAACCGTGTCCGCCAGAGTCAGCTTTCCGTCAGAAAGTATGAAGTCGGCTGGATCAATCCCGTTGGGAAGAGCAAGCCGTGCGGATTCGAGCAGGAGCAGCGTGTCTTTGACTCGATGCAGGGTTGCAACGGCTTCTCGTTCACTCTTCGTTCCGACAGAGCGTTTGAATTCGGTGCTACGAAAACGAAAGCGAACTTGAGACCGACCGGATCGCTGATCTTTCTGAAAAAATGCCATCGCAGAGTGCCTTTCGTAACAGGAGAGATTCTAGGCATCGCGTGGCTCTGGCGCAATTTATGTGAGAGCCATGCGAGCGCCCTGCTACGGCACAATGCGGCACATTGGGTGTTGGCACAAAAAAAGGACTCACGTCGATTTGACGTAAGTCCTTTGATATCAAGTACCGGAGGCGGGGGTCGAACCCGCACGAGGAATTACCCTCACCGGATTTTGAATCCGGCGCGTCTGCCATTCCGCCACTCCGGCTGAGTGGAAACCTGAGTCGCTCAGACGGGCCAATTTGTTGGCAAGTCTGAACCGCGAATAAAGCAGGACAATGCGCGGCACATTCAGGTTCGGAGCGGCGGACGGTAATCAAATGGCGGCCGATTCGCAAGGGTTCTGCCAGCAAGACAACACCTCGCTGGTCAGAGACATTCGAATTTACCGGTTCTGAGTGGCCTGTCGGGCTGTGGCTTCTCCTTCGGTCTGAACTACCGTGACTGTCTGGCGCGTTCGGCAAGGACTCGAAAATATGTTTCGACCCGACTTCGGTACTCCTCAGAGACCTGATCGGTCCGGCTTTGAATCACATCCTCTGCGGAATTCGTTCGCAGCTTGCCCCAGTTCTCGTTCTCTTTTCGATTGACCCGCGTAACGTCAAAATCGGTTCCGGCCGGAGGTTCGGAGAATCCATCAGCGGATTGCTGCGCAGGATTGCGCATCGCAGCGACAGCTTGTTGCTGCATCTGATTACGAGCGGCCGCTAACTCGGCCTGCCGAGCTTGCGCCTCCTGAGTCATGGCATTGACGCGTGAAGCGGGCGTCGGACTGGCTTCCGTTGCCGCACCCGGCGCAGCTTGTTGAGACGCTTGCAGTCGATCAAGTTCGTCGAGCGTCCGTGCCAGTTGCTGACCACGAGCAAGCTCGTCAGGGGTAAACGACTGTTCCGCTGCCTGTGAATCCACAGGTTGAGACGCGCTGGATTGCGGACTGTTGTCTGCTGGTCCGCCTCCGACGGATTGCTGGCTGGCCGGCTGGGCTCCCTGAGCTAATTTTTCCGTCTGGTCCTGCTGCGTCTCTGCCGCGTCTGCCAGCAGGGGCTGCAGGATCTGATCCAAATGACCGGACTGCTGCAGGAAGGCCTGCTCTGCCGTCGCCAGTTCCTTCTGAGCCAGCAAGGCCTGAGCGTTTGTTCTTCCAGGGCTGACCGGGTGTGCATCGTCTGGGTTCGTTGCCACCGCGTTTGATTCTGAGTCTGTTTTTCCCGGGTCGAACTCACCCGCGTCATCCGACGGCTGTGTCTTGCTTGTGGCATCCAGCGTTGTGGCATCCTGTTTCATCGCGGCTTTTTGATCGTTTGCCGTTGCCTCGTTGGAAGCGATGTCGAGTTGTTTTTCTGCATTCTTCGATTCGTTTTGCGCGACGCGTGCAATCTGGGCTGCGGTTTCCAGAAGCGGTTGCACGGCTGGCTGATTGTTGAGTCGTCGTTCGTGCCGGGCGGCCCTTGCAACATCATCAGACGCCGCCTGAACATCTTCTGTGATTTCTGATTGCTGTTGTTTGGCGGATGCGAGCTGACTGGCGGCTGGATTCAGATCTTTCTGGAAATCTGTCGCGTCAGCAATCCCACTCGCCGCGTTCAGAATGCGTTCGGCGTCATCGAGGGCTTCAGCTGCATAATGATCCGCCAACTGAATGGCGGGATTGGGTGCGGAAAGAGGGGGTTGCTTCTTTGAGGCGACTGCGTCCGCATGGTCATGTCGTTCCTGTGCCTTTTGTCGGGCCGCAGACAATTCGTCCTCTGCCTTGTTGACCTCTTCCTGTGTCGTGTCTCGATGATTTTGGGCCTGTACCAGCTGAGTCTTCAGATTTGCATCGTCGGGTTTTTTTTCCAGTGATTTTTGAACCTGTTCGATGCGCTGTTCCGCTTTGCGAAGCTCATTTTCAGCGTTTTTTACAGACTGTTCGCTGCGCCGCTTTGCATCGTCGGCGCGTCGAGCCAGATCATTGGCGGTTCGCTTCTGCTGATCCAGAAACCGCTGTCGGCGGGATTCCAGATCTTTTTGCTGTGCGGCTCTGGTTGCGTCGTCCTTATGGATTGCTGAGTCCTGTTCTTTGACTGTTTGCTGCTGCGCCAGTTTGAGTGATTCGGTCGCCTTTTCAATGGCATCTCGAGCCTCCACGGCCGTCTGATTCAGATCGGCAAGCAAAGTGTCGTCCCGTGCGCTATTGGCTTTTGAAGCGGCTTCGTTCAGCAACTTCTGAGTCTCAGTGAAGTGTTCCCGGGCCTGTGCTGACTGGCCCATGGCAGCCGACTGGATCGCCTGAGCAACCAGCATTGTTGAAAGGCGAGAGGCTTCCTGGCCAACTTCGCGAAGCTGAGTGGCGAGTTCCCGTTTACGATCCTGGAATGCCTGATCGGATCGCTCATTGGTTCGCTGGATGTTTTGATCGTCGTTGGCGGCATACTCAAGAGCGTTTCGAGCTTCCTGAATTGCGTTGCGGGAAATCTCTGACAAGGCCTGCTGCATGGCAGGATTCTGTTGGAGCTCTGCCTCGAGTTCCTGGATCAGTTGATCAGGAGACTGGCTGATCTGTTCTTCCAGTTGCTGCACGCTGTCGTATTGTTCAGCCATCTTCCGCGCGATTCCGGTTTGTTGTTCTGACAGGCGAAGTTGTTGTCTGGAATCGGCAACGTCCTGGCCCTGATTGAGTTGCTGAAAGTGCCGGGCCACCAGATCCAAAGCCTGGGCGGTCAGTTCCTGTTGTTCTGAGGCTTGCGCGAGTTCATTGACGCGTTCCGCAGACGAAGGATTCTGCAACGCGTCCTGCATAATTTGATTCATTCGAATCGCTGGCTGCTGGATCAAAGCGATGCTGTCGTCTGCATCTCGTGCGCGTTCACGCTGTTCCGTTTCCAGAAGGTCCTGCCGGTTGGCATCATCGATTAAAGCGTCTACAAGGTCCTGAATTTGTTGGTTAATCTGCTGCTGCTCCTGCTGCAGTTGGGCCAGTGTAGCGTCAGCATCGCTTGATGTTGCATCCTGCCGGTCTTCTGTCGCGACTTCCGTCTGGTCGGCGACCTGAATCGTTTGTTCTTCCAGACGACGCACTTCAGCGGAAGTCTGTTCGGCCATTTGTGAAATCGTGGGAGAATACTTCGCGATCGTCGCGCGGGCATCCTCCATGACTGGGTGAAGACGTTCGACAATTTCTGCGAGTGATGTTTGAATCTGTTCCAGTTCATGGCTGGCGGAAATCATGTGGTCGCGTTTCCACCGTCGTTCGCCAATTTTTCGACCCGCATCTCGCGCTGCGGCGGACCACCGCAGCTGATCGACGGGCCCGACGAGTTCACCTGCGACCCGTGCTTCTTTCAAATGCTGACTGGCCGTTTCCAGTAACCGTTGGGTCAGATCCCATTGTCGCGGATGATCGATGTGCGACTGCAGGCTTTGCGATTGCCATCGTTCCATTTCGAGCAGCTGATTCACAACATTCTGCGCCAGAATCAGGTCATGTCCGGCTTCCAGTGTTCTGTATGCCGGGGCGATTTCAAGGATCTGTTGGGGGATTTCTGATTCGGCGATGGGCCCTGTACGATGCTGGTTCAGCAGCGAAGTCGCAGCACGAACGGTGAGTCCGGCGTCGGCTGCATACTGAGAATCTGAATCTCTGCGCAGTTGCGTCAGTTGTCTGCGGGCCCGCAGTTGATCGATGCTGATCCGATGCTTCAGGTCGATCTCGAAAGCGAATCGTTCTGCCTGTTCCAGCAGCTGTTTTCCCTGTAAGGAATCCACAGCCTGAGTTGCCTGCATGACCAGACGATTTTCCTGTTCAGCAGCCCGGCCCGCCTGTTCGATGGGGACGTACAGACTGCCGGATCGCTGATCGAAATCGCGCCACGTGTGTTGCTGTCGGTTGGGAATACCTCCGTCTGCTGTATCGATGCGCTGCTGCTGTTGAAGTTGCTCGAGAACATAGACGGCTGTGGCTTTCAGTTCTTCAATCTTGTCGTCCGATTCCATCGCGTAAGTCAGTCGGTCGCGCACAGATTCGGACCACTGCAGCAGTCGGGTCATGGGACTTTCGAGAGATGTGGGCAAATCTGTTCTGTGAGTGTGAATCAGTCGTTCCAGGGCTCTCAACTGATTCAGGATAATGGTTTCGTGTCGCTGAAGTCGCTGCCAGGTTTGTGTGGGATGATGGACAATCATCTGCTGGTGACGGAGCATCGCATCGAGATCGCTGGCCAGTGAATTCAGAAAATTGAACGCCGCCAGGTACTGATACTGATCGTGTAATTGCTTTGCGTCGTCGGCTGTTCGTTCGAATGTTCGTTTGAGTTCATCCAGAGCTTTGCTGTGTTGATCACCGTCGCTGCTGGACGGGATCGTCTGCACTAGCCATAAAATGGTGGAGGCGTGTTCCCTTTCTGTGCGAGCAACCAGTCGGCCGGCCAGATCCAGTTCATGCGCATCTGCGCCGGGGGCCATTTCACGTTCAACATCCTGGATCTGCTTCAGTAGTTTCGAAGCAAGTTCGCGTTGTTTGTGAGCAAGATCTGCCAATGCGGCCCGATCTGACTGCCGTTGGTTCGCAGGATTGCCCGGTTCACGAAGTCGATCAATCACTTCCAGTGCAGATGTTTTGTGCTGGTTGAGAGATACAGAGAAATCGGCCATGTGCTTCTGCAGGCTTAGCTTTCGCTCCATCATCGTATGACGCAGCGGGTCAAATTCCCGCGCTGCCACCACCAGACGCAGCGGAACCGATTCGCCGATGCTGCCTTTGCGATCTGTTGCAACCAGTTTCGTCAGCACCTGGTCGCCCGTTTTCAGGCGATGATGTGCCAGGTCCCATTCCCATGCCGTGGTCAGTTGGCGACCTTCGGTCCCGCCGACAGACTGGTACTCCAGCGGCAACACCAACCATTCGTCGCCGTTAATGGAAACGTGCTGATGCAGACTGGCGACAGGCAAATCATCCTCCGCCATTCCCTGCAGCGCGAGAATGTCATTTGGCGGTACAAGCAGCGTTGTCTCCTGCTGGTTGACAAATCCTGCTCGGGGGATCAGATCCGGTACAGGACGGATTTCGTGTCGGGGGGCAAATGTGTTTTCGAAACCCGTTTCCTCTGATACCAGCCTTACCTTATAGACAGCGGGTTCCTCAATCGTGACTGTGGCCTGCCATGTGTTTGCTTGTTTGTCCGCTGGCGTCAGCGCAACCGTTTGGATGTCGTCCGAATCTATCGGATCGATCACCAGTTCGGCGATCGAAACCTGCTGATCCATGACCAGGGAAAGACTGGCTTGAGTGCCTTCAAGGGCAATCAGGTCGCCATGTGATTCCGCGAGTTGTCTGGGTGGCAGAAGGCTGTAGTCGGGATAATTCAGGGTCTTTTGAAATGTGACAACGTGGGGCCGCGGACGCGATTCCAGCCGAAACTTCTGAGTGATGGCATCGCCGGCAAGAATACGATATTCCACCGTTTCGTCCATCACATGAATATTGGCGGTGTACTCATCCTTATGATCGGAACCACCACCTCGGTGACGCATGATCTGGCGAGCTACGCCATCCGATGCTGTCGAAATCTCCAGCGTTACTTCATCGACGGTGCCACCACTGACGGCAACGACCACGGCAACGGTTTCATCTTCGGCCATCAGTTTTGACTGGGGTGTTGGTTCGAGGATTTCGACACGAATGCGTGATACGCGAGCGATGTTTGCTCCGGGAAGAATCGTGCGGACGGCGAGCCGCCGAAAGCGATCATCTGATGATGTCAGAAGGAGGGTTCCGGTGGCGACCAGAATTCCGGCTGCGATAAGCCAGCGGAAGACCAGTTGCACGGGCAGCAATGACGGGATCTTAAGACGACCCATTTGCGTCGCAACGCTGCCCTGCAGCAAACTGCGGAACAGGGGTGAATCGTGAACGGTGCCCGGGTTTTCCACGGCGAGTTCAACAGCGGATAACAGATTCTCTTTCAGTTGCGGCTCCGCCAGTTCCACCTGAGCGGCAATTTCTTCCCGATCAAGCGGCCGCATCAAACGGCGGACAGACGTCAGCCAGACGACGATCGCTGTGAGAGCATACACACCTGCCGTCAGCGCGTAGCGAAACGAATCTTCCAGCAGCCAGTACCAGTCAACAAATCCGGCGATCGTCAGACACGTAAGAAATGTCACGAGTCCTGCGCAGATTCCGCGGGCAACAATCAGCCAGCGTCTTCGACGAGCAAACTGCCGAAGCTTTGCGGCCACAATCGGATCAAGATTGGTACTCATGAGGCACGCGTCCAGCGTGGAGGGGTGGGGCAGGCGAGGGTATCGGCAGCGGAACCTGTCGATCAGTGTGTCCCACAGAATACGTGCCGATTCGGGGCTGTGGAAGCCGCTTTCAGCAGATCTGCAGAACAGAACGCTACGTCAGCATTGAAGTCCGTTTTCGGGCACGCCAATTCCTGGCGAATGGTGGCGGACTAGGCGGCGATCTGGCCGTCAGACGGCTGGCGACTTGTATTGAGATCGTCAATCAGCGATCGCAGCAGCTCCACTGTCTGAAGTGTAGCGCCCTGTTGTGAGAGCACCACATTCTGAGCTCGCTGCCCAAAGTTCTTACGCTGTTGGCGATCCTGAATCAGTGTGTGCAGCGTTGGCAAAAGCTGATCGGGTGAACTGAGCTGCACACAGGCATGGTTTGCCCGGAATAACGCAACGACGTCGCGGAAATTGGACGTGTTGGGTCCAAACAGTACCGCTGCGCCATACGCGGCGGGTTCGATCATGTTCTGACCACCCCGGTTACCAAAGCTTCCGCCGACGAAGGCGATGTCGGCCAGCCCCCAGCAGGCGCTGAGTTCACCAATGGTGTCCAGTAGAATGGCGGGCAGTTCGGCGCCGGATTCAGCGTGAGTTGTCGCAGGGCGGAGTCTGGATTCGGGATCCATCAAATGTGATCGGCGGATGAAAGGCACGTTGTGACGAAAAAATACCTGGGCAACATCTTCGAATCGTTCTTTGTGCCGTGGAACGCTGACAAATCGAAGATTCGGGAATTCCTTTCGAAGCTGCAGCCAGGCCTGCAGGCAAAGCTCTTCTTCAGGCTCCTGCGTGCTACCCGCGATAAAGATCAGTTGATTGGCCTGAAGGCCCAGTGCCTGCCGAAGCGCGGTCGTTTTGGGGTTTTCCCGGTCGGTGTCCACGCCATCGAATTTGATCGATCCCGTGACCCATAACGCATCTGTTCTTGCTCCAAGCGATTTCAGGCGATCGGCGTACTGCTGCGATTGCGCGGCGATCAGCGAAATGCGAGCAAGTGTTGGCGCAATGAATGGACGAATACGCCGATAACCCCGCACGCTCCTGTCGCTCATACGGGCATTCACAATGGCAACCGATATGGTTCGATCGTGGCACGCTCTGATCAGGTTTGGCCAGATTTCAAGCTCCATCAGGACCAGCATTCGCGGCCGAATACGATCAAGGGCTGAGTTCACGGCCCAGGAAAAGTCCAGTGGAAACCAGGTGACACGGCAGTCCGGAAATCGTCGGACTGCCAGATCGTAACCGGTGTCTGTGGAAGTGCTGATGACAACGTCGTAATTGGCGTTGGTTTGCTGTCGAAATGCGGTAACCACTTTCTCCAGCTGAACCACTTCACCCACGCTGACGGCATGAAACCACACCACCGGTTTTTCCGCTGGTTGAGGATTCTGTTCGGCGTTTGGGCCGGATTGATGCGACGACTGGCAGCTCAAGGCTACAGCTTTGGCTGTGCCAAGAAACTTCTCACGAATGCCTCGGCGATACCTCCCGTGACGAAGCATCCGCCAGAGAATGAAGGGGCACAGCAAACACAGGATCGCTGCGTAGCCCAGGTTCAACATCCATGTCGTTGGGCGAACCGTCATCATTTTCCGCAGCACTTCTTGTACTTCTTGCCGCTGCCACAGGGGCATTGATCGTTGCGGCCGACCTTGGGTTCGTCATTGATGATGGGCTGAATGGCTTTGTTGGGTTCACCGGGTTCCGGGCCGCTGGTCTGGTATTCTTCGGTCGGTTCGGGTGGTGGTGCGACGTCGTGTGCGGTCGCAGTGATCTGCCAGAGCGAGCCCACGAAGTTCGGGCTCTCATGTTCAATGCGGAAGATCGTCTGGGTGACTTGCTCACCAATCCGATCCCACATGGAATTGAATGCGCGGCGGCCTTCTCGTTTGTATTCGGTACGTGGGTCTTTCTGAGCGTATCCGACAAAGCCGATGCCCTGCCGCAGGTGCCCCATGAAGTACAAATGATCTTTCCAGGACGTATCCAGGATCTCCAGCAACACAGAACGTTCGGTCTGCTGCATTTCGGGTCGCGCGGCTCTGTCCATCCGATGCAGAATGAATGCGCGGGCTTTGTCCGTTGTCAGCTTTCGGAGTTGTTCGGCATCCAGAGAAACGTGGAGTTCTTTTTCGCCCCAGGTGACCAGTTCTTCGATCTGCAGATCGCTGAGCTTTTGTGGTTCGGATGTCGAATCTCCAAGTACAGCATCCAGTTTCTGTTCGACCACGCTGCTGTCAGGCCTCGCGGAAAGGAACGCTTTGCTGGCATCGGCAAGAGTTTCAAAGATCTGTTCGAAGGAGCTTTCAGCGAATTGTTCCGGGTTGTACTGAGTACCAAATCGCGTGTTCGCCCATCGCGCCAGGCGTTCGCGATTTGCTTTTTCGCCGTGAGAGCCGTCGCCGGACAGAAAACTGTGCATCCCGACAGAAACCGGGAAGGTCACTTCTTTTTCATCGTATCGTGAACGTACGCGTTCTTTGAGCAGCGAAACGATCTGCGAAAGTTCGAGGTCTGAAAAATCTTCGGGGCGCAGATTCAGGGTGAAGTGGAAATTGGCCCAGCCGGCGAGACTTCGTTGCTGGAACTGATCATCCAGAAACGTGTGCAGATCCTTCAGTTCCCAGCGTTCCATGGACTTCTTTGCGTGCTCCATCAGAACGCCGTGCAGTTCGTCCCGATCGTGCTTGCGCAGATCGCGGTCATTCAGATTCAGATCGAATTGCCGGTTAGCCCATTTTGTCAGAGCCATCCAGTTCCAGTCCGTCTTTGTCTCTGAGTCTGCCGGCAAATCGATATCGATTTGTTCGTAGGTCAGTGTCTCAGCCTGAGCATGCCCTTCGTCTCTCAGGTATTGTTCGAGCTGATTGAAGTCCATGTCGCGAATCTGGTAGGGCTCCACTTCCAGATGCAGTTTATGCCCGACCCACTCCTTGATTGTCTCCCATCGATAGTTGCGATCCAGGAAATGGGCGGCCCAGTGTTCGATCTGCTGATCCATCATCCCCAGCACCAGGGAGCGGGTGTCACAGCCATCGAGGATATCCTGACGATAGGAATACGTTCGCTTGCGCTGTTCATCCATCACTTCGTCATATTCCAGCAGGTTCTTCCGCTGGTCGAAGTGCCGTTCTTCGATCTTCTTCTGCGCGCCTTCGACGCGGCGAGTCACCATCGGGCTGACGATGGGTTCGCCTTCACTGAGCCCGGCCCACTGCATCACTCGCTTCACAAAGTCGCCGGCGAACAGTCGCATGAGCTTGTCATCAAGCGAGATGAAGAAGCGGCTGGAGCCCGGGTCGCCCTGTCGACCAGCACGGCCTCGCAGCTGCAGGTCGATACGGCGCGAGTCGTGTCGTTCGGTTCCGATGACGTGAAGTCCACCCAGTTGGGAGATTTCCTTGCCTTCTTCGATCATCCCTTCGCGTTCGGCAATGGCGCGGGTTAGTTCGTCCCATTCCGATTTTGGTACGTCCAGACGTGTGGCGTATTTTTCCTTCAGCTCTTCCCAGGCGATGTGTTCCGGGTTGCCGCCAAGAATGATGTCGGTACCGCGACCGGCCATGTTGGTGGCGATCGTTACTGCGCCTTTGCGTCCGGCCTGCGCAACAATTTCGGCTTCACGCTCGTGGAATTTTGCGTTCAGTACAGCGTGTTTGATGCCCTGTTTCACCAGTTTGTTGCTGACGAGCTCGGAGAGTTCGATGGACGTGGTACCAACCAGAACGGGGCGACCGGTTTTATGAACTTCGACAATCTCGTCGACGACGGCCTGCCATTTTTCCTTGTCCGTGCCGTAGATGTTGTCCGGGTAATTGATACGTTGCATGTGCCGGTTGGTAGGAACCGCAACAACGTCCAGCTTGTAAATCTTGTAGAACTCTTCGGCTTCGGTCATTGCTGTACCGGTCATGCCGCTGAGCTTCTTGTACAGTCGGAAGTAGTTTTGAAGAGTGATGGTCGCCAGGGTTTGCGACTCTTCCTTAATCTTCACACCTTCTTTGGCTTCGACGGCCTGGTGCAGACCGTCGCTCCATTGACGGCCTTCCATCTTACGGCCTGTGTTTTCGTCAACGATGACGACCTCTCCACGTTCGACCACATACTGGACGTCACGTTTGTAGAGGTAGTGAGCCTTCAGCGCGTTGTCGAGAAGGTGTGGCCACTCCATGTTGCCGGCCGTATAGAAACTTTCCACTCCTGCCAGCTGCTCCGCGCGACGCACACCTTCTTCGGTCAGGTGACAGGTGTGCTCCTTTTCCTTGACTTCGAAGTCGACATCCGGTTTCAGTTGTCGAGCGATCTGGTCTGCGCGGGGATACTTTTCAAGGTTGTCATGGGCGGGACCACTGATGATCAGCGGCGTGCGGGCTTCATCGATCAGAATATTGTCGATTTCGTCGACGACCGCATAATCCAGCGGCCCCTGCACCTGAAGCTCTTTGGTTGGCTTCATGTTGTCTCGCAGGTAGTCGAAACCAAACTGGTTACTTGTGCCATAGGTGATGTCGCAGGCATAGTGCTTTTGTCGTTCCTGCGGCCCCATGTTCGACTGAATGGCTCCGACACTTAAACCCAGATTCAGGTAGACCGGACCCATCCATTCCATGTCGCGCTGAGCCAGATAGTCGTTCACTGTGATCACGTGAACCTTGCCTGCCAGCGCGTTCAGGTACGTGGGCAGCGTTGCGACCAGTGTCTTACCTTCACCGGTGACCATTTCCGCAATCATGCCATGATGCAGGAAGTATCCACCGATCATCTGAACTTCGTAGTGTCGCATTTTCAGAAAACGACGTCCGGACTCCCGAACTGCAGCGAACGCTTCCGGAAGCAAATCGTCCAGAGTTTCTCCCGCGCGAAGCCGTGCGCGAAATTTCTCGCTGCACTGTCGCAGCTCGTCGTCGCTCAGCTTCTGAAAGCCGGATTCCAGCTGGTTGATGCGGTCGAGCAGAGAACCCGGAACGATTGAAGTCATCCCGTTGCGATCACGAACAAAGCCCAGTCGCTTCATCCGTCGTTCATTGGACGACCCAAACAGATTGGTTATGCCGCGTTCGATCTTGCCAGAGGCGGCGTTAAAGAAGTCGCCAACTTTTTCGATGAATTCCATGATGGCTCAGCAGTTCTGAAGATATCAATCCGTAAACGTCAGGACGGTGTGTCTCGCCGCCGACCACACCAGACTTTCGGCGTGAATTACCGAACATCGTTTGGCGGCCTTGTGTTATCTGGTGACCGAGCCTTTCGGCTACCGGAAACCATTGCAACTCGTCGCGACAACAGATTCATGTGCTGCCACATCGGCAGGCATTGGATTCCGGTGTCAACAGACGCGTTTTTCGTCGTAAGTCAATGTGGCGCAAGTGTATTTGAAATTCGCAACACCGGTCAATCCCGCCCGAACCTCCGCATTACCCCCGTTTGAAGCGGGAATCCGACGGTCGAGCGTCGCCTTCAGCGGTCTGGAAGCAACCACTATGCCGAAACAGAATGGTTTCCGGCTATCGCGACCCTTCCGGGGTTGGATGTGGGCAGGATCGTCTCTCTCCGAATCTGGCTGCAGCAATTTTTGCAGCCGCTTGCTCCTTCGGACGACCGGGCGATAGGACACAGAGTTCAGGGCCGGCCCGTTCAGGAACCGTACCTTTCAATCACCCGCTTGACAGCCCAGTTCAGGAATTACACACTGGCTGTGAGGTGACGCGCCCGTCGAAAGGACTGGTTGAACGCTGCCGTCACCAGGTTGCTCAGCCCGGAATCCTGAGATGGCCGTGGGTGGGCTGCTTGCTGATTCCAGGTCCGTCCGGCGAAGTTTTTTGAGATTTGCTTCAGGGGCTCATGCTTCAGCGACCCACAAGTATCCTTCGGGACATGTTTGGAATTGATGCCCGGTGCCTTGGCGTCTTCCGAATCGTAATCGCATCGATCCTTCTTGCAGATCTGGCCTTAAGATCGCGTTTCATCGTCGAAAATTACACGGACGACGGATTTCTTCCACGCGACCTTGTCGTTGCACCGGACTGCTACATGTCCCTGCAGATGCTGAACGGTTCCTACGCCTTTCAGGTCGGGCACTTTGTCCTTGCGGCATTGAGCGGTTTGATGCTTCTGGTCGGCTACCGCACGCGAACGGCAACCGCCCTCTGTTGGCTGCTGACCATTTCATTGCACGCAAGAAACACGTTTCTGCTGGATGCCGGTGACGATCTTCTTCGGTCGATGTTGTTCTGGAGCCTGTTTCTGCCACTGGGATTGCGATATTCGATCGATGGACGCCACGTCGATGGGCGTCGCGATGTGATCCCGGATCAGCGTATTATCCTCTCCGCATCTTCCGCAGCATTGCTGCTGCAGTTTGCCTGCGTCTACTTCTTTGCGGGCTGGTTTAAGACCGATCCGGAATGGACCGCGGGAACGGCCATCGAACGGGCACTCGGTCAAACGCAATGGATTCGTCCGGCGGGGCAATGGCTTGGACAGTATCCGACCCTCCTGCGCTACATGACACCGGCGGTGGTGTGGTTTGAGATCATCGCGCCTCTGTGCCTGTTCATTCCGTGGCGGACAAGGACGATCCGCATGTTTGTGATTCCGGCGTTCTGGATGTTTCAGTTTGGGCTGGGAATGACAATCTGGCTCCATATCTTTCCGCTGATCACAGCGGCTGCAACCATCCCGTTCCTGTCATCATTGATCTGGCCGGAGGAGTCTGAGAAGAACACGAAAGCGGAGACCGTGACCACCGCAGCGGGATCAAAACACACCATGCGCAGACGGATCGTCTGGAATTCAGCACTTGCTGTCCTGGCAGCAACGACGATCGTCATTCAGGCTGCAAATTTCGGTAAGAACTTCCTGCCGACAGAAGAGCGGATTGTGTCACTCATCGGCTGGAACGCGATTTGGTCGATGTATACCACCACTCCGAAGTACTCCTATCAGTTTTCTTCCGAGGCGACTCTGGCGAATGGTGAGACGATCGATCTGATCAATTCTGAAGTGACAACCACCGATCGCATGCGAGTCCAGCAGCTGCACTCCTCTTATCGGTTTCGGTACTTTCTGGAGACAGCATCGAGTGCCTGTCCAGGTTTTCCGTCCCGCTATCTGGCACACCTTGTGTATCGCTGGAATCAAACGCAAACGGAAGACCGCTTTGTCGTTAATGCCCGAATCATTGGCACCGCAAAGGCGATCGGTGAGCCTGGTCCGGGAGAATCAACCGTTCTGCTGGAGATGGGGGTCGGTCCCGCAGAATCTGAATAGCTCACGTGCCCGTCCATTTTTCTGGCGAAGCGGTGGATGACCTTTGCCATTGCTGCACACACGCAGGAGTGAACGAGGCATTCCGGGAAATCCCATGCCTTCGGGCGGTATGGGGTTGCTGTTGTCGACTCAGGAGGCGAACATCCCGCGCGGCGGGAGGCGAACGTTCCCGCCGCGCGGAGGATCAGCAACGCGAATAAGCAATGGTTGGGCAGTAACGGATTCGAGCGGAACGATGTCGTCAGAAAAAGGCGAGGCGGTAGTCCTGCGGCAGGTGGATTTCAGCGAATCCAGCCGGGTGGTCACATTCTTCAGCAGAGAATACGGAAAATTCGCCGCTCTGGCCAAAGGCGCCAAGCGTTTGAAAGGTCCATTCGATGCTGCTCTTGACCTGCTTTCGCGATGTCGCGTAGTCTTCATAAGGAAGTCTTCCGGCGCTTTAAGTTTGCTCACCGAAGCTCGTTTAATCACTCGATTCAGGCCCTCAACGCCCGATTTGTCGCGTGTTTATGGCGGGTATTACGTGGCCGAACTGATTGCCGGGATGACTGAAGATTTCGACCCGGCTCCTTCATTGTACGACCTTCTGGTTGATACCCTGGAGAAGCTGGCAGGGAAGGACAACAACCCTTCATTGATTCTGGTTCACTTCGAAATCGCGCTTCTGCGCGAGATCGGATTGTTACCCAACCTGTTTGATTGCTCCGTTTGCGGAGAAGTTGTGCCTGTCGATCAGAATGTTCGTTCGGGATACGCTCACTGGGTTTCTCAGGGCGGGCTTCTGTGCGGAAACTGTCGTCGTGAAGAATATGCAGGCACCTCTGTTTCTGCTGGTTCGATTGCTTTTTTGCGTACGATTTCAGAAGCGGATGTTGATCCGCAGGATATGCCCCCACCAACATCAGCACAGCTGGCTGAATGCCATCGATTTGCCGTGTCAGCAATCACGCAGAACCTTGGCCGTAAGCCCTCCACGCTTCGCTACATAAAAATCTGACAGTTGAAAAACATGTCACAACTCAGGACGAGAAACTGCCGAACGGATTCGGCTGATCAGGGTTCGGCAAGCGAGCATGAATGGCACACCGTTGCCATTTGGCGAGGCGAGCGGAATTGGTCAGTCGTGCTCATCCTGTCGTGCGCGGCAATGCTGTTTTCCGGATGTCAGGCGTTCTCTAATTCGTCTCTCAGCGCTCTCTCCAGTACCAAAGGAATTCGGGGGCCACTGGAGCGAAGTCTGAGTGCAGAAACGCCGCTCGAAGCAGGACAACGATATTCTGAAGAAGCGCAGCGTCTGGTGGAAACGGCCCAGACACGATTCGATGCCAAAGACTACGAAGCTGCTGAGAAGATCTACAAGAAGGTTGCGAAGAAATACAAAGAATCTTCTGTAGGCGAGCAGGCCCAATTCGGGCTTGCTGAAACATACTACGCCAATGGCGAACTCGCCAAAGCGCAGGACGCTTACGATCAGCTGTTTGTCGATTATCCCTCTACGCGTTACGTCGAACCTGCCAGTCGTCGGTTGTTTGCGATTGCTCGCCGCTGGATGGAAATCAGCGATCCCGTGGCAAAATCGGAGATTCGGCAGGTCAGCAGCGAAACCGCTGTGCCCGATTCATCAAAACCTGTCGCACCCTCGAATGCCCCCAGTCTGAAATATCGTATTCTGCCAAACTTCACGGACAGTTCTCGCCCGATGTTCGACACACAGGGGCGAGCATTGCAGGCCCTGAAAGCGATCTGGATGAATGATCCCACCGGACCACTGGCCGATGACGCGCTGATGCTGACGGCGACTTATCATCAGCGACGAAAGAACTATGTCGAAGCGGACCGCTACTACAAGATCCTGCGAGAGGAATATCCCGACAGTCCGCACTTCGAAAAGGCTTACCTTCTGGGATCCCACGTGAAGCTGATGTCCTATCAGGGCAGCTATTACGAGGGTGGAGATCTTGAGGCTGCCGCCAAACTCAAGGAACAATCGCTGCATTTGTTTCCGGCATCAGAGCAACGCGGGGCGGTCAGAGAAGACCTTCAGAAGATCTATTTACTGCAGGCTCAGCGTGCGTGGGACAAAGTGCAGTATGCTCAGCGTAAAGGAAGACCGCGGGCCGTTGCCATCGGGTGTATTCAGTTGATTGCGGATTTTCCGGATACGAAGTTTGCCGCTGAAGCCAGAAACCTGCTGGGAACAATCGACCCTGCCACTCTGGATGGCCTGCCGGAAATCGAAGAGTATCTGAAAACGATCCCGAACACTCGCGATCCTCGTAACGGTCAGGGCTCCGGGCCTCCCACCCGATCTGTGAGTGACAGTCGTGCTGAAGAACCTGCTGGCGGCCGTGTACGGTTATAAACAATTCAAGGGATTCGTCTCCGCAGAATGACGTAATGAATCATCGAGCTTCGCTTCTTTCAACGGCCCTGCTGCTGACCGCTGTCTCCGGTTGCGGATATATGCTGGGCAGTCCCGTTGTCGAAGGCGTTCGAACGGTTCATGTACCAGTCTTCCAGTCGGAAACATTCCGTCGTAACCTGGACTATCTGCTGACCGAAGCCGTTCAGAACGAAATTAAATCGCGAACGCCGTATCGCCTTACCGACGAATTCTCGGCGGACACGATTCTGAAAGGACGAATCGTTGAGTACCGAAAATCAGTACTCAGCGAGAACCGGTTTGACGACCCACGGGAACTGCAGTTGCTGGTTGGCGCGGAAATCACGTGGCTGGACCGGCGCAGCGGAAAAATCCTTCAGCAACATGTTTTTCCGATCGGACCCGACCTTTCCCAGCAGGCTTCTCAGGTTTCGTTCGCGCCTGAGGCCGGACACTCCCTGGCGACAGCTCAGCAGGATGCTGCAGGCCGACTCGCCAGTCAGATCGTTGATCTGATGGAAGCTCCCTGGTAAGTCAGCAAAGCTACAGATCAGAGGCAGGAATATGTGTCTCTTCCTGCTGGAAGAATCGATCTCCCGGGCTGGCGGACGTTCTGCCGACGTAGACTCCGGCAGCAGCTGATGTCTAAGATTCGCGACTGCCCAGTCTGGCATGTCATGATGACGTGCCGTACGGAACGCCATTGATCAATGTGTTCAGGAAGACCCAGCTGAAATGAGCGACTCACGATCTGTTCTTCGACTTTGTTTACTTACTGCACTGGCAACTTTTGTGTTGTTGGTCAGCACAGTCAGTGTGCCGGCGGCTGTCAGCGGTTCCAGTGTTTCGGCTCAGGCAGAACGTGATCCAAGGATTGGCAGGAAAGTGATCGTTACGGTAGCAGGAGCCGAGCTTAAGACGCCACAGGCAACCGTATGGCGAGCCTATCTCGGTGAGGTTTTCACCGTGTCGATTACGAATGGTGAGTGGCTCTGGGTTGCCGAGAAAGGTGGCTGGCTTTGGGAACGTGAAACGGTCATGTACGACACTGCCATCGATGAATTGTCGAAGCGGTTGACGACCACTGCCACAGCAGAAAACTATCACCTGCGAGGTGTCGCGCTGCTGGCACACAAACAGTATGACCGTGCCATTTCTGACTTTACCGAAAGCCTGCGCCGTGAACAGAAGAATGCGGGAGCATTCAACAATCGTGGACAGTGTCATTATCTGAAGGGCGAATATCAGAAAGCCATTCAGGATTATTCGATGGCTTTGAATCTCGATCCAAAACACTTTCTGGCTCGCAACAACCGCGCGATTGCTTACATCGCAATGCAGCAGTACCCCAATGCGCTGGCCGATCTTCAAACAGCCCTGCAACAGGTGCCCGAATACCCCGAAGCACTGAACAATCGGGGGGTTGTTTTTCAGAAGATGGGCAAACTGGATGACGCAATCCGCGACTTTACTGCGGCCCTGAAAGTGGACCCTCAATATACCGACTCTCTCGGCAACCGTGCGTTTACCCATAAGCTGAAGGGAGACTACAGAAATTCTATTGCGGACCTGGAACAGGCCATCAAAATCCGCCCAGAGACCTACGAAGCCATCAATGACCTTGCGTGGATTCTGGCCACATGTAAAGACGACAGCATTCGAAACGCTCCGAAGTCACTTGATCTGGCCCTGGATGCCTGTCAGAAAAGTGAATACCAGCAATGGAACACGCTCGATACGCTTGCCGCAGCCCTGGCCGAAAACAATCGTATGGAAGAAGCCAGACAATGGCTGGCGACAGCCATCGAACAAGCGCCAGCAGAAGCAAAGCCGCGGCTGAAAGAACATATGGCTCTGCTGGATGCAGGCAAGGCGATCCGCGACTAGACAGAGCGTCTCTTGATGGCTTTCGGGCTGGATCATGTCCGCCATACGCGGGTGACAGGTTGGAACAACCGCCGTTCAGCAAACACAATTCAGCAAGACTCTGAAGTGGACATTCGCCGGTTCCTGCAGTTTTAACCAGTTGTATCACCCGACGGTCTGAAGTCGAACGACTGTCTTGCAACGGTGGTCCTCCTTACCATGCCTGCCAACCTGACTCCGCAATATCAAAAGGCCGAACGTGAATTCCGCCGCGCACAGACGCCTGCGGATCAAATCGATTGCCTTCAGCGAATGCTGCAGCTGATCCCGAAACACAAAGGAACAGAACGACTTCAGGCTAGCCTGAAAACGCGACTCAAGGAAGCGAACCAGCAACTGTCTGCGGCCATCAACACTCGTTCGACGTCGCAGTTCCGTTTGCCGCGTCAGGGCGCTGGTCGAATCGTTATTGTCGGACCGCCCAACAGTGGCAAGAGCCAGCTACTTCGATCCATGACCCGCGCGACGCCCGAGGTATCCCCGTGGCCGTTCACAACGCGCGAGCCATCTCCGGGGATGCTGTCCTGCTTTGGGATTCAGGTTCAGCTGGTCGATACTCCTCCGGTTTGTCCCGGACAACTTGCTCCCTGGCTCCTGAACCTGGTCCGTACCGCAGACGGCGTTTTGCTTTTGCTGGACGGATCGAATGATGACGCTCCGGAGCAAACGCTGGCTGTGGTTTCAGAATTCGAACAGCGTAAAACTCGACTTTCCACAGTCAGTGGTTTCGATGAAGACAGCTTCGCTGTTCTACAGATCCCCGCCGCTGTCGTCATGACTCGCTGTGATGCACCAGACGCAACTCTTCGCCGGGAAATATTTTCAGAGACGGCCGACCGAAATCTTCCGGTTCTGGAGTTCGAAGCGAATCGGCCAGAGACGCTTCCGCCGTTGACTCACACCATCTTTGGTCTGCTGGACATTATCCGTGTTTATACTCGCCGCCCGGGAGACGCTCCTGACCTGGCCGACCCGGTCACGATTCCGATTGGCGGTACCGTCGAAGACCTGGCATTGCACCTCCACGAAGAGCTGTTTCGACGAGTGACCAGTGCAAGAATTCGTCGACGCGCCGATGACGGGAGCATCAGCAGCGAATCGCTGGTCGTTGGCAGACAACACAAACTTTGTGATGGCGATATCGTCGAACTCCACTAGCCGTATGACAGCCGGATAGCTTCACCAACAGAGCTCGATTGTTGGTTACCTGATGCCGTCGCTGGATGCGGTACTGCGTTTCTGTTCAAGAAGCGACTGCAGAAAGTTCTGGATGCGCCTGTGGACTAAACCTGTTTGGCGTATGATCAGCAGATTGTGAGCGGCATCAATCCGCCCACCTTCCCAATCAATGCGAAACCATTTTGCAGGAGGTGATGTCGCGTTCTCGATTGCTGTCATGAGCCGAGTATAAGCGTTCTCTTTGTCGGATCCGCTGAACATGGGTAACAGCTCTTCGACGTCATAAAGCTGTACTTCGAGGTTCTCATCCGACTCGGCTGCCACCAGTGTTGTGATCAGAATGAGGTTGCCGCGAATCATGTAGGACAACTGCGGTTCGAGGCCGTTCAGCAATGTGACAATGGCCAATTCTGCAGAAACATTCTCCATCTCCACGACTGTCAGCTGAACGTCCTCAAGAAGCCCTATTCCTTCCAGTTCAAGTTCAAGCGTGTCCGGCAGAAAGTGAATGACCACCTGGGACTGTTGGTGAATTTGAGACGCAATATTGTCGAGCACTTGAGTGAGACTGACGGAGTTGGTTTTTTCGCCGGGCCTTTCAATTCCCTTAAAAGGCGAAACGCGGCATGATGCAAGTAGCGCCCGGATGACGGTTTCGCGATGGCGATCACTGGGTGCTGACTGGAGTGCCGTCAGGAGTTCAGAAGGAGAACTTTCTTCGGTTACGCCATCCCATGGAAGCGGTTTGATCGAAGTGACGGGCGATGCCACTTTGCCTGACGCCGTTTCAGTGGCTGAGAGATTTAACTCTGGCCTCTTCGAAGCGACAACAAAGACAGCGCTGAGTACGACACATGCTGCCAGCACGAGCTCAACCGTCAGACCTAACCGTTTCACAAGATGACTCCCGATGGTGTACCCCACAGAATGGATTCGGTGTGACCATTCACTGCAGACTGTACTCACACAAGGCTTCCAGGATATCCCGTATGGCCCGATGACCTCGTCGATTCTGCACGACCAGTATCTTCTCATTCCGTGATGAAATGATTCCTCCCTCCTGGTCCACTTCCTGCCATTTCACAACTGGCCATGTCAGTCTCTTCAGCGTCCAGATCAAACGCTCGGAAGCGTTCATGTTCTGAAGTGTTCGTAGTTGCTGAAACCGGTCTTCTGCGTTTGAATCGCTACTGGTCAGTTCTCGAACAGTCGCAGTCGGAATCCATTTGGTGGATGCCGGAATATTCGACGCGTCATTCACCCGGAAAAATCCGAATCCACCGCCCGCCCCCGTCCTGCGCTGATCTGGCTGGAAAGTGCCTTGTCCTCCATTCAAAGGCGGCAATGGAAACAAAGCAGGATCCACTTTGATTTTGTGGGACGGGGCAAACAGATCTTTGACCGTGGCGATGTTATACGCTCGCTCGTAAAAAAGGCCAGCTTGTCTGTTTCGGGTCGTAACCAGTACTTGGCCCTTCGTTGTCACGACATAGTCCAGAGGGTCTTCCATCACCTGCAGCAGCCACTCAAGGTAATGTTCTGCAGATTGGTTTGGCACCTTTGGAACACATGCATTCACTTTCATCTCAGCCAGGTTATTCACACCCAGCGACTCATGATCAGCCAGTATCGAAATTCTGAATTTCTGGTGCGAGTAAATTTGCTCTCTGAGCAATTCTAGCCCGTCAGTCAGAGAAGTAGGTTCCTTCAGGGTAATCACACCGGGGTTCAATTGGAATTCGTGTCCGGTGTCGAATGCCACTATGGTCCTGCGAAGCAGCCGTTCTGTTTCTTCCGCTGCCATCGTCTCTGCTGACGAAGGGATTTCGACGCAATGGAGTGAAAACGAATTTCGTGACGAGTCTTCTGCAGAAATCGCCACGGAATTTTTTGATGCCGCGTCAAACTGGACCATCCATGCGATTCCCAGAACAATCAACAGGCATGCGCACGGCAGCCAAACCTGTGCAGAATGAACGGCGCCTTCACCGGTCGGAAGACAACGTGACACACTTTCCGAAGAAGAATCAGTCATGATCATCTCTTGCATGACTCAATAGGAATTTGCCCTGGAGACATTCAGATACTTTCTGAAATCGCTTCAGCCGGGAAATGAAGTCTGCCGTACCGGGCGAGTCAATACCAGTCGTCGTACACATCCAATGAAACGTTCTGAAAGTTTCTGGCAACGTCGGATGAAGGAAGTACTTCGGACGAAAATCGGGATTCCTTTGCAAACGGCTGCTGCACTTATGGGTTGCTTTCAAGTCCTGTCGCCTTTTCGCATCAGATGCTGCCGGGTGTTGCTTTT
>JAWKTX010000026.1 GCA_041398825.1 Planctomycetaceae bacterium
CACGAATGTCGTCTCGACGAATTGCAAATTGAAGCGTCAGTATGAAATAACCAACAGAAAGTATCAGGGCCGCGGCAGAATACCCAGTGCTGGCGATACCAACATAGCGCGGCAACAATGCCACCGGGACAAAAATAGCTGCATACAAAAGAGCAATGATCCCGGCTGTCATCCCCGTTTTCGAGCTGCCTGGAAGCATTCGCAGACCAGCCGAGTTGTACTCATGCCGGTAAATCCAGCCGATAGCCAGGAAGTGGGGGAACTGCCATACAAAGAAAATAGCGAACAACGCAAACGCCGGCGAATAATCCGGGTTGCCGGTTGCCAGCCAGCCCAGGGCGGCAGGCATGGCACCAGGAATCGCGCCAACCGTGGTACAAACTACGCTGTGTCGTTTCAGCGGAGTATACCCAACAACGTAAATCAACATGGTTAGCAACGATGCAATCGCGCAAAGCATGTTTGTGGAAAAAGTAAGGGTCAGAAAACCCAGAATCGCTGCGGCTGTTCCCAAACAGAGAGCTTCAGCCACACCAACGACTCCCGTGACCAATGGACGACTGGAAGTTCGGGGCATTAAAGCATCGGTGCCGCGTTCGAGCGTCTGATTGAGAATGCTTGAAGCTGCCACAAACAGGACGATACCCAGACTGGCCATGACCGCCTGAAACCAGTCAATCGTGGAATTGCTTGCCAGTACGAAACCCACCATCACAGAGACGGCTGTCATCACCGCTATTCTCGGGCGACAGAGCACCGCATACGCGGCGAGCTTTTCTCGATTGAGCAGACGACGCGCTGTATCAACTGACAGTTTTCCGGAAACAATCGCAGTCTCAGAAGAATAGATCGAAGCACTGCTCATGCCACATCCCCTTCCGCAATTGACGGTATTGCACTACGGGAGATCGACAAAGATGAAATGCGTCCGTTCTGCACCAGGCGAGCCACCAGACAGGCACTCACCGTGGAACTGCAAAGCAAGAACATTCCGCAGACGGTATGTGATGAGCAAACAACAGCCTGAGCAAGCGAACCTGATGTGGCAACATACCCCAGCCAGGGGATGCCAAGACGGGTAGCATACGCACCCAAACCCAGAAGAATCTGAAGATGCAATGACCCCATCAGCAGCCGTGCAGCGAGGTTCAGTGATGGAACGCTGGATCTCCGCAGGGAACCTATTGCAATCAGGCTGGCAAGCGTCACAAGCACAGCGCCGCCAATGTGTTCATACAGAAGAAAATGCAGATGGCGAAAACAACTGCCCAGAATGTATTGAGCAAAAACCAGAGCTGGCAGTACAAGCACGATGATCGCCGACGAGGCAGTCATTGAATCATCGCGTTCGTAAACCACTTTCTTCCAATGATCCGAAGAAAAAAGCACGAAACCAGCGCACAAACAGAAGAACATAGCGCCAGTGATGCTGTGCAGCATCGCAAGCAATTGTCGATCCATCAGCACTCTGGCTCCACCAAGCAAACCCTGCCCAATTACAGACAGCAGAATTACGATGGAGTAGACCCGTGCCCATCGGATGCTGGTCATGCGGAACGTCGCAACAACGAACAAAATACTGCTGAACCCGAGAAGCATACCGGCCAGTCGATGGCCATGTTCAGTGAACTTATCCGGGTTGGCCAGATCCTTCAGCCACGGATACAACAACATGTTTTGACCGTCGGAGGTCGGCCAGTCTGCGAAGGCCATTCCTGCTTTTAATGTTGTCACCAGCGCACCCATCGAAATCGGCAGAAGGGCCAGCCCACACAGGAGCAGCGCCATCCGGCGAATTGATTTTGGAGGCTGGAGGTCAGAAGCAGTCACTTAGTTTGGGCCAAACTGGAGGAGACGAGCGCGGAACGATCTAGTGAGCAGGGGACGGGGATGGCACGCCCTGCGGATGTGGCGTGGTTTGCAATATGAAATCCTGTCCAAGGGCCTCAGCTTCCGGAGAAGAATACTCATATGGGCCACGGTAGCAGACGGGCGGCTCATCAAAGTTGCCATGTCCCGGCGGAGATGGCGCTGACCATTCCAGACCATTTGCCCCCCAGGGATTGCGTCCAGCCTTTTCTCCGAAGAAGAAGCTGTAGGCGAAATTGCCCAGCAGAAGAAACTGGGCAACGCCCATCAGAATTGCTGACATTGTCATCAGCTGATTCATCGGCAGAAGGTGTTCAAGGTACGGATGCAGATAAGGATCCGCATATCGACGGGGCATACCGGCAATGCCAAGCAAATGCATCGGGAAGAAGGTACCATTGAACCCGATGAATGTCAGGAAGAAGTGGAGCTGTGCCACTTTGTCGTTCATCAGCCGCCCGAACATCTTGGGAAACCAGAACTGAATGCCGGCAAAGACTCCGAACAGAGTCGCTCCGAACAAGACGTAATGGAAGTGGGCCACAATGAAGTAGGTGTCGTGGAAATAGACATCCACCGGGACAGCGGCCATGAAGATTCCGCTCAGGCCACCCACGATAAACATGGATACAAATCCGGCACAGTTCAGCATGACTCCATTGAATCGCACCTTTCCGTCCCAGATCGTTCCGATCCAGTTGAAAGTCTTGATGGCCGATGGAAGAGCGATCATCATGGTTGAGGTCATGAACGTCATGCCGAGAGCGGGATTCATGCCGCTCGTGAACATGTGATGTCCCCACACAATGAATCCAAGGCCGGCAATTGCAGCCATGGAATATACCATTGGCTTATAGCCGAAGATCGGTTTTCGGCACATACAGGCCATCATGTCAGAAACCATACCCATCGCGGGCAGAAGCATGATGTAAACCGCTGGATGGGAGTAGAACCAGAACAGGTGCTGCCACAACAAAGGCTGGCCGCCACCGACCGTTGGAGCTGCATTATTCACGATGATCCCGGACGGAACAAAAAAGACGGTTCCCAGCATTCGGTCCGCCACCAGCATGAATCCTGCTGCGGTCAGAACCGGCAGTGCAAACGCCTGAAGGATGGCTGTAATGAACATGCTCCAGATTGTAAGTGGCATTCGGAACAAGGTCATCCCGGGAGCACGCATGTTAATGATGGTGGTCATGTAGTTGACCGACCCCATCATGGATGAAACACCAACGAGGGTCAGGCCGAAAAGCCAGAATGTCTGAGCTGATCCGGATCCGGGAGCCGCCTGTACCAGGGCACTCAACAATGGATAAGATGTCCAGCCACCAGCTGGTCCTGCGGTGGCCCCTCCGACAAAGAAACTGATTCCAAAGCAGAAAATTGCGGGCCACATGAACCAGTAGCTGAGCATATTCAGCACCGGAAACGCCATATCATCAGCACCGATCTGCAATGGGATCAGGAAGTTCCCAAACGCTCCTGCAAGAACCGGAATGATCACAAGGAAGATCATCACAGAAGCATGCATGGTGAAAAGCATCGTGTAGAACTCAGGACTAATCTGACCACCTTCACCTGTGAACAGCCCGAAGAAGGCACCCAGAAAAGGCATGTTCTCCCAGGGAAAGGCCAGTTGCCATCGAACGGCCAGCGCAAGCGCTCCGCCAACCATCAACATCAGCAGAGTCGTGACAAGAAATTGAATCCCAATGACCTTGTGGTCAGTCGAGAATACGTACTTCTGTACGAAGCTCAGCTCGTGATGGCCGTGTGAATGGCTGTCGGCATGATCATGGCTTTCCAATGCCGGACTCGCAGTAGCCATTGTCTATCTACCCTTCGGAACAATTCCATGTAAAACATGAACGATGAAATAATGTGCAGACCGTTGGTCTGAAATATTAAGCCAGGTTACTCAGATTCAGATTCTTCGCGGAATCCATCTTCGTCCTGCTGAGCCCGCAGGTCCACCATGTATTGTGCCACAGCAGCCTTCGATTCAGCGACGATCTTTGCACGCATTTTATAATGGCCCCAACCACAGAGCTCTGCACACACAATGTCGTATTCGCCAGCCTCAGGAATCTCAAACCAAACGGGAATGATCAGACCAGGAACAGCGTCCTGTTTAAGACGCAGTTGAGGGGCGAAGAATGCATGCTGCACATCCTGGGTTCGGAGGTTCAGTTTGACCGGATGCCCGGTTGCAACGTGGATCTCATTGACCCAGTACAGGTCACCTTCTGCAGGTTCATCCTGCAGTTCAGTACCCGGGGCTGGATAACGAATCCTCCACTCGAACTGCCGAGCCGTCAATTCGGCGGCGGAACCTTCGGCAATGGTCTCTTCCGGATAGAATGACTGAACTCGGTACTCAGCCCAGACGTCCATCTGGTACAGGGCGATAAAAACAAGCACGAACGCCGGAACAATAGTCCAGATCAATTCAAGGCTGTGGCTACCGTGCGAGAAATGCGCCTTTGAGCTGTCCTCTTTGGTGGCACCCTTCCAGAGTACAAATCCAAGACCAGCCTGAGTGCCGATGAAAACGACCGTCACAATGGCAAGGATCAGATAGAAAAGGCCTTCGATCCGCACACCAATGGGAGACTTGGCTTCACCAGGAAACCACCAACCACGATCGGGGGCAATCCAGCAAACGTAGAGCGCAAGGATGGGCCAGAATAGAAAGAAAAGAGCCCAGAACTTTTTCACGAGAGAACTCCGAACGATTCAGTCAGCCATCCCTGCCAATCACGGAAGGAACGGTTGAAAACATCAACAACACCGGGCAAACAATCAGCACTCTACTCTGCAGCCGCATCCGTTGAAGCCTGCCCCGAGGCTCCTGGTTCAACTTCAAACGGAATGCTCAATACATAATTCACGACATGCCAGATGTCTTCATGCGGAACACTCTTAAAGGAGGGCATCCGCGTACCTTTGATTCCTGCATGAAGACGACAGAATAAGTCATATGGACGACGCCCACCGCGGAAAATCCCCTGAGTGAGCACTCGTGGCTGATTGACGTTATCCCAAACATCGTGCAAGCCAGGCTCCGGGTAAAGCTCATTGGTAACGGGATTCTTTTCGTAGATTGTTGTCTGTGGCCCATCCCCGCGGCCGTAAATCCCGTGACAGTCTGCACAGTTTAAAGTCTTGCTCAGGTAGAGCTCGCGACCCCGACGGCGGGATTCAGGCGAGTCAGGTATCCGTGGAATTGACGGAGCCACCAACGCTTCTTCGTCATTTGCTGTGGACCAGCTTTCGGCCAGTTCGTCGCCGATGTCATTCACATACCCGGGCAGATCATCTGCCATGAACGTTTTCAGTTCTGAAATGATGTCGCTGCGGCTTTCTCCACCCTTCACTCGATTCGTCATCGCCGTGAGGCTGTAGTCCGAAGAGAGTTCATTGACAACCTTACGCTCGAACTCGCCACGAATTGCAAGGAATCGAACATACTCCACCAGCGAATGGATTTCATTATCCGCAAGCAACAGGAACGATGGCATGTAAGTACCGGGGATCCCCTGACGAAGGACGCGGGTCAAATCGTCGCGGCTGACTTTTGCCTGATCGTTGGTTGTCGTGAATTTAAAGACCCCATGGCGGTAATCGCGGGGACGCGGATAAAGATACTGTGCGGTCGGACCATTGCCATCACCACTGGTTCCGTGGCAGTGACTACAATGACGCTGGTACAGGCCACGTCCCATCTTCAGGTTGTCGCCGGCACCGATTGAAACAATATCCCCGGGTGCTGGAGTCTCTGGCAGTGCGTTTGAAAGTGTGGCCGTTCGGGAAGCGGCATCCCAACGCAGTACAGATGCAACCTGTCCGCTGCAGGATCCATTGACGAACTGTACGAGCGACAATTCCTCCGGAATCAGATCCTCGCTTTCGAACGCCAGCGTGACTTCTTTGATCGCCGCGCCTCCCTCCGGAAAGGACTCCACAGTTCCCGTGAAACCGCCGAAATCGATTGGAAGCTTCTGCCAGGCACGAAGATTCTGTGGGTCACCGAATCGTTCATCAACGAGCTTCTTCACCCCCGGTGACTCTTTGAATCCTGTCTGAGCTTCGCTGACCAGCGATAGCGTTCGATCGCTGTAGACGAAAGATGATTCAAGTCCGGACTTAGAGCATCCCGTGACCAGAATGAGCGACATTGCGATCGCAGAGCAAAACCGAAAATGACTGGAAGTCTGCGACATCCCAAAAACCTCAAATCAACAACTGAATAGTTCAGAATTTGAAACCAACAAGTAAGTTTCAGCCGACTAGTTCAAGACGAATCTCGAAGAAGGTACCTCGATGACCACGCTGTTTGTCGCGTCGGACTGAATCGTAACTTCATATTTACGCTCTATGAAATTACCGTCAACAGATTCGTGCCATAACGCCAACTGATGTTTGCCGGCAGGCAAGTCTGCAATCGTGAACTTCCCGCCATCCTGTGTAACCGCCGCGTACGGATGATCAATTGGCAGGTGCCAGGCTTTCATCCAGCCGTGATAGTCACATGTCACAGCGATTGGTGCTGACTCAGCTCGACGATACTGGAAATTCAGAACACCTTCTCGATCATTCGGAGCGACCCCGGAGTTGACCGAGTCGTTCTTCTGAGGGTACGTGTGAGTATTGTGGGCAACCGCATCGCCGCTGAGCACGCGGAGTGTGCGTCCCGTCGGAACAATCAAAGCGTGGGGCTTAAAGCGACAGCCTTTCTGGTCGAAAATGATGTCGTCGCCACCGGCCTCCAGGCCTTTGCCGCCTTTGGGAGCCTTCGATAAATACACGAATACGTTCTCAATTCCGTTGTCACTGCCAAGAACGAACTTGTCGTCGGGCACATCAGTCTCTGCACAAACTTCCTTATCTTTAACGTCCGCACCTGCGGCAATCAGTGGAGCCACAACAGGCGCGGTACCTGTCAGCACGATTCGACCTTCCAGTGTGCCGAAGCCACTGCCACCTGAAGAACTGGACGCTGTCGGAGCCGCCCCCTCCACCTCTCCGGCTCCCTCATCGGACCCGGAGCCGAAATCCGGGGGCAGCACTGTCACTTCCGGAACAACAGAAGCACCGCCGCCGTACTGACCACAGCCGCTGACAAATGCTGTCAGGATGAATGCGAGAGTTGAAAATTCAGAGAGTTTCATTTGTAGAACCGGTAGATTGAATTCGAGCAAGTGAGTTCTTACGCTTTGCGAATTATTCCGCCCCGGCTGCGGGATCAGCCCCGGGAGAGGCTGCCGCCGGATTCTCGTAAACAATCGGGCCAACGTTTTCCATCAATTGCGGATAGTTCAGGAGTGCATCGCGAACACCAATATTCTGGCTGCCCGGGTCACCGTTGAACAATTCAGGAAACTGAGTCGAGTTGTTCTTTGGGAAGTTTTGGGGCATTGAAGTATAAGGTGTGATCCATTTCGGATTGTAAATCCAGAGCTGTAGCCAGTCTGAACGCAACCGCTGATTCACAACATTCAGATTTGGTCCCTGAATGTCTTTCGCAGGATCAGATACTTTGAATTTCCGCCCGCCAAGGGAATGGCACTTCACACAGAGCGGACCATTTAAAGTCTTCCAGGATTCCGTTAGATAGTCTTCACCTTCTTCAAGAAGCCCGGCATGCACGGCAGCCGCTTGCTTTGAAGCGATGTAGTCCGGATCCGCAGGCTCATTCTCCTGATATGGGAAAGGAACACCATCTACAGCTGCGAAGTAGTTGGCGAGAACCCGGGCTTCTTCCGGTGACATATTGAACCTGGGCATACGCAGAACGGTCGTGTAGCGAATCTTTCCCGGCTCAAGAAGGAAGTTGTAAAGCCAGTCTGTCTGTACTTTAAAACCTTCCTGGATCAATGGTGGTGGAGACGATTGCCATGCAAGGAATCGATTGCCACCTGTGCGGGTCTCCATAAGCTGTTCGACAAGCGATTCAGCAAACGCACCACCCCTAGCCGGCTTATAGTCAATCAACTGAGATTGAGGCACGGTGATACGAGCACCTGGAAGCAGGCGTTTGGAATCATCCCCTTCGCCGAAGACGGCCGTTTCCCACAAGTCAAAGCCATGCTCCTGGAATTCCAGGTCTTCCTCCGGATCAGGGTACGAATACCGCAACCCGTGAAAAGTAGCGATGGGTAGCTGGACCTTCTCGTCGTCAACTACAAATTCGCTCGTACTGCCGGTCAGTGCGGCCCTTGGTGGTCGCATTCTGAGCAGCAAATTTAATGCTTCTTCGTAGTCACCGCCGCCAAGTTCTGTCGCGTAGAGCTCGTCCAGATTTGCGCCGAAGGTAATCTGCGGCAGATCAACCATATGACACCCAGTGCAGTTGTACTTCGCGAGAAGTACCTCACCCTGAATCCTAGTGTTTTCACGTTCATCCGGAGTGTAGACATATTCGGAGGCTGGAGGATCAGCGACAAGCCCGAGGATGAACGTAGCAATTGCTTCAATTTCGTCCTCTTTCAGGGGGAACTTTGGCATACGCAGCCGGTCGTCATAACCCTTGGTCTCGGTCTTCATGTAGTCGTAGCTGCGGGGAGCTCGAAGTTTCTGCCAAATGAAGCCCGGCCGGCCGTGATGGAGAATGCTGTCGTAGAAATATGCTGCACCAAGCTCTCGATCTTCCTCTTCAGCAGAAGAAAACTGCCCCTTCTCCACGCCACCCGCGACAGCACTCTTGTAAGCCTGTTCCACTCGCTCCGCTGTTGACGCGAAAGTTGAATCCGCGGGTTCACCATGGTGGTGCAGGAATTCTTCAATATGCTCAAAGCCAAGTTTACTGGTATCTTTTCTACCCCAGTCCTGAAGAGCCACACCAATCGGACGTGCCAATTCGTAACCAGGAATGTCGTGGCATGCATAGCATCCGTACTTGCTGACGGTCTTCCGCCCGACGTATTCGAGCTTGCGAGCACGCCATTCAGCCGGGTCAGTTACAGCAGACCCATCATCCGTGGCCAGGGAGATTTCATCACCGACAACGTCTGCCAGCTGACGTGGATAAAGCCCGGTTTCAATAATGGAAGATGCCTTCTGAGCACTAAACGATTTGCTCAGGTACATTGCTACAAGTTCATCAACGACCGCGTCATTTACCTCTGCGGATGGATACTCCCCTGGTTCTCCCTGCGACAACAGAAACGCAGTGATGTCGGCCGCAGGGTCAATCTGAGTTGTACCATCTGTGTCGGTGTAGGACTCAAGGTACAGGTTTGGCATACGGGTCTTCGCATGGTAGCGGTCCGGCTCCCGAATCCAGGTGTAAAGCCATGTCGAAAACGCAGGATTGTCTGTGTCCCGTTTCGCTTTCAAATGAATGTCACTGATGTTGGGACCGAAGTCGGCCTTTGACGATTCCACGGCAGAATGAGTATGGCAGGCCAGGCATCCTCGTTCAGAGAAGAGCTGTTTTCCACGTTCTGCATTCGCCTGATAGCCATCCGCGGGCTTCAATGTCTCCAGTGGCTGCGAAACATTCAGCAACAGCGATGCGATCCCGGCGAGCTCAGCGGTCTGATACTTGGCTGCTTTCTCGTCCTGCTGATTCGTCAGGTTGAAGAACTGAGGCATACGAGTAGAAGGACGGAATCGACCTGGAATTTCTGTCCAGTACTCAATCCAGGGACGCGTCGTCTTCTCAGCGATGTGCCTGAGGCTTGGCCCCACCTTACGCATTTTTCCGGCGACCTGTCCCGGATCAGCGGCAATTCGAGCTATCTCTTCCGGAGTCTGTGGCTCGAGACGCAAATCAGGACCAATGGCGAGCCCGGCATCATAACCATGAATCTCGTGGCACCCGAAGCAACCATACTGCTTGACCAGTTCGAATCCGCGCGAGACCTTTGGTGCTGAAGATCCGAATCGTGGATTCACCGCCAGCTCTGTCACATTGTGATGGCATTTAATGCAGGTCGATTCGCGGAATCGCTCTGGCTGCATTGGATACTCCCAAAAGTGATTCGGGTGATATCCATATTCCTTTTCCCACTCATGAGCTGCGAATGGATCGTTCGGAGTGTGCTCTGCATTCCCGAAACTGGTTCCCGACCCCTGCCCTTCATGACAGATGGTACAGCCAAACTTCGAGACAGGATGCGGACTCGAAGCTGTACAGAACAATTCATGATTCGGGTGCGTTGAAAATGGCTGTGGGAAAGAGTTTTCCGCCACCCATTCGTGAACATCAGCAGCTTCGGGACTTCCCTGAGGAAATGCCGCAACATTGCCCGCCGCGGTCTTATCAATATTCAGGTGACAGGTTCGACAGCGATCAAATCTCGCAATCTGAGTCATCCCAAGCGTCTGATGGAGATTAGGCAACCAGTCCTGAACGACTTTCAAATGAGAATTGAAGCCATCAATGATCGGCCATTCCATCATGGAGCGTTTGATGCTCGAAATTGTTTCGGTTGGCTTGATATTCTCCAACGCTACGCGGATTCGATCAGCCTCGCCGACAACTTTGTCCAGCTCCGCCTGCACGGAATCACGATCGGCAGTGAGCTCTTTCAGACTGTCCGTTGTGACCCGAACAAGTTCCTTCGCCTCATCCAGGATCTTCTGAGTTTCATCACATTCAGCTTGTCGCTCTTCGAAGGCCTCCAGCAGACCCTGAAGTGATTCAGACGCGGCCCCGGAGGCTACCGCGAGGTCGTAGTCGCTGCGAGCTTCATCGCGGATTGAATTCTTTGCTTTCAGCTCGACTTCGAGACGATCAACTTCACGGGTTTGCTGATCCTGCTCCGCAAGCAGCTCATCCAGCTTCGCTTGTGAGTCTGACAGCTTCGACTGGGCTTTGGCGACTTTCGCTTCCAGATCCCGGATGCTTTTCTTGTAAGCCTCCGATTCGACGGACTGCAGGTCCTTTTCCTTCACTGCTGCCTCCAGATCAAACTGGGTCAGCTGGTACGCACGCCACTCGTCTGCCTGGTCCTGCTTCATCATCAGCAACACAGACAGGAGCAGCACAACACTGCTGGCAGCAAAAACCAGGTGCAGCGTTCTTTGATTCCAACGAAAATGATCAGATGCTGGCATGATTATCTTGGGCCTTTGCCCTGCACACGTTTACCGATCGAGATTGACAACGAGAGCCCGGTGCTGAAGCGATCAGATGTTAAAGAAGTACTCAGGAATCCCCACGATGTACTTCAAACTGAACGCCCAGCGCAGAAGCATCTTGATTGGCAGGACCGCCATCCAGAGAAGCAAATTGGAGAACACCAGAAAACGCAGCACACCCATTCGCACAAAGTATTTCCGCAGCAGAGTGATACCGAGAATCGGGGGAAGAACGAGGAAGTAAGCACCCGTCAGGACAATCCCCGGAAGCTCCCGAAGAAGGATCGACGCCACACTACTGCCCTTGGGAATTCCCGGAAGACCTGGCAGGCTCCAGAATATCTCACTCAGGTTGACGTTGTTGGCTGCCTTGACCTTATGGACATCCCAGTACTCGTAAATCCCGAAGAAGTTCCAGTTCGGACCACGCAGAAATGTCCCCAGCACGATGAGCGCGACCCAGAGGGGCAGAAACCGGAAGAGGAATGTGGTGACGGCAAACGACCGCTGCTTAAAGGTGTAGTAACCATTCCCGGACTTGTTGAAATCGATATAGGGGACGGCCATCAGACCACCAAGGATAATGCTCGGAAGCACAACCCCGGCCAGCCATGGGTCGAAGTAAACAAGCATCTCCTGCAAACCAAGGAAGTACCAGGGAGCCTTGGAGGGATTCGGTGTCTTGACTGACGAAGCAGGCTCTTCAAGCGGTGCTTTCAGCGCGATACCCCAAAAAATCAGAACGGCGGTCAGCACAACCATGCAGATAAGTTCTGTATAGACCAGATCCGGCCAGACCAGAACTTTTTCATTATCTTCCTGCTCAAACAGAGGCCGGCCTTCTGCGATTCTTCGATCGTTATCCACTGACCGACGAAAGTAGATCCAGGTGAAGAACGCCACAATGAACAACATCGCAACGATAGGCACGTTGTCGGGCTTACCGACAATCTGACGGAAGTCGTAATCGGTCAGGCTCAACCCCATAAACAGCAGCGAAAGATTCAAGCCAACCCAGGCAACTGTCGGCCGCGTCCACCACTCCCGAAGAGCAATCATCAATCCAAAGGCGACAATTGACAACACAAAGTAGATCACAGGATTCGAGAAGTTGGCGTCCACAAAATCCTTAAAGAAGGATGGCAGACGAATCAGGAACGTGTCAGGACTGCCAGCACTGGAAAAGTGAGCAGCGCTCAGCATCAGAAGGATAGAGCTCAGCACAGCCCACACAGTCGCCCGGGGCACCCCATTGCCGTACTCACCATCCGTCTTATAGCTGCGAATCGTCCAAAGGAGATTCATGGCAAACAAGACCAGGTAGTACCAGCCAAGACCGGTCAAAACACTGGAAGTTACATCTGGAAAGTGATTAAGCATTGAAAGAAGCTCAGCGCTAGACGCACACAACTAGACCCAAAACACAAGTCCACCCCAAAGCAACAATGCTACAGAGGCTGGCTGATGCCACCATCTTTTCGCACGCGCCAGAAGTGGATTGCGATCAGACCGCTCACCACTACAGGAATTGCAACGCAGTGAAGGATATAGAATCGATTCAGAGTGGCCTCACCGACAAACCTTCCGCCAAGCAGCAGAAACTTCGCGTCAGAAGCATTCGTAATCAGTTCGTAACCGCTCGTATTCAACAGCTGGAAACCAGGACCCTCCAACCCAAGGAACGGGGTGGCTCGAGCCATATTGGAACCAACCGTAATAGCCCAGATCGCCAACTGATCCCACGGCAGGAGATAACCGGTAAACGACAACAGCAGCGTCAGCACCAGCAGCAACACACCGATCACCCAATTGAACTCCCGCGGAGGCTTGTAACTTCCCGTCAGGAACACTCGATACATATGCAGCCAAACTGTAATCACCATCGCATGGGCACCCCAGCGATGAATTTCCCGCATAATCCCGAGTGTCTGCACGTCACGCAGCGCCTGAATATCATAGAATGCCCACTCCAGAGTCGGGCGATAGTAGAACATCAAAAGCACACCGGTGATAGCCTCTACCAGAAACAGAAAGAAGGTAATGCCCCCCATACACCAAGTGTACGACAGAGCAATCCCCTGCTGCTTCACAGACACCGGATGCAGATGCAGAAAGAAGTTTGTCAGCATCACCACAACGCGATTACGGCGATCTGTGGGCGCCGGATGCCGAAAAACACTCTTCCAGATCTGGGAGTTACGGATGTAGTCGCCAACAGACACTGGCAGATCCTTGGACTAGAAATCAGCTACAAAACACAAACAGAAAAGCGATGCGACCGAACGTCAAATCAACCAACAGGAACGAAGCATGACGGATTCGACCACTGACCCAGCTCCTTCTGGAACTTGAGCCCCTTGTCAACCTCCAGCATACCGTCCTCAGCAAGCCGCAAACCAAAGCGTTCCAGCGGGCGAGGCGCCGGACCCTCAAAGTTCACCCCGCTCTTGTAAAACCCCGAGCCATGGCAAGGACACTTGAACTTCTGCTCGCCTTCCAACCAGTTGGGGGTGCAGCCAAGATGCGTACAAACAGTGCTCAACGCATAAATCTGCTGAGCCCCATCAACCTCTGCATTCACAATCCACACACCAAACTGGGCCTGCCACTTCGTAGAAACAGCACCCGGAGCATAATCGTTGGGAGGCCCGATCTTGAATCGGGTTGGCGGCTCGACAAGCACGTTCGGCATCATAAACCGAGCAACGCCGGCAACAGCCGTCAAAGCTGCACCAGAGAACGCTACCCATGCGACAACAACAGGCGTGCACAAGACCGCCAGAAAGTCAGCAAGGACACCACGACGGGGAACAGCCGCAGAAGAAGCCTTCGCGGGCAACGGTCTGGACGGCAAAGCCACCGGAGGCTTAACCTCACCGCCAGCAGAGACCTCTCGAGCCTTGCGAATCATCTCGGCAGGAGACAAGCCCGCCGGAACAGCCTTCGCAGGCGCGGGTGAACCAGCCCCCTCAGACTCTGAATCCGCAGACTTCGCAGCCGCAGGCTTAGCCGCCGCACCGCCACGAATCGCAGCCATAATATCAGACGGGCTCTTTGGAGCCGCACCGCCTGAAGCCGCACCACCCGCACCGGCTGCCCGAATCTTATCCAGCGGACTCCCACCAGCAGACGCAGGAGCAGCCTTCGCTCTGGCCGCGGCAAGAATATCTGCCGTCGAAGACGGGGCCGGAGCCGGAGCCTCAGGAGCTGCACCAGCCCCGGAAGCCTCAACAGCGGGAGCATCATCCTTTGGGGCACCACCAGAGGCACCACGGATCTTTGCGAGAATATCGTTTGTCGAGGGCTTTGGGTCAGTCATGCAACTTTACCAGCACAGTGTCAGCGACAGCGGGAACGTCAACATCCAGTGGATCCCGGCGGTGCTCTGAATGTGTTCAAATCTGAATGTGTTCAAAGCAGTGGATCTCCGCGAGCCAACCGCATCCACGCATAAAGCAAAAATGAGGACTGAGATGGGTTCTTAAACAGGCCCACTCAGAGTCGCAAAGAGTCGTCCAATCACCGGTGCAACCAGGGAAATTGCTAGTCCCAAGTTGCGAATCGCCCAGAGGTTACGAAGGATTCTGCACCTTATCGACTGGAGTGACAAGCCGGGTGAAAACAGACCAATTTCTTTTCTCGAAGGCAGGAAGCTCCACGAGTGAAGTTCCGCTCTGCGGGAAGTTTTCCACATTCACCATTCGCGCTTCAGTTGCGGAAAATCCGGGGCTCCACATGCGTCTCCAAAATAGAACACGGGCCTGAATTTCTCCAGACCCGTGCAGCATTTGAGACCCCGAACCCTCAGCCCGTACGCTGAGCTGTTACGAGATTGTTCCACCGAAGACTGCCGTGTCGCCAAGTAATTCTTCGATACGAAGAAGCTGGTTATACTTGCAGATTCGATCGGTGCGGCTCGCAGAGCCAGTCTTGATCTGGCCGGTACGGAGAGCAACGGCGAGGTCCGCAATGGTATTATCTTCGGTCTCACCGGATCGGTGGCTCATCACTGCCGTGTACCCATTCGCGTATGCGAGCTGCACAGCCTGGATGGTTTCGGTCAGAGTGCCGATCTGATTGACTTTCACCAGGATGCTGTTTGCAACGCCTTTGTCGATACCTTCGCTCAATCGCTTGCTGTTCGTTACGAACAAGTCATCACCGACCAGCTGGATTCGATCGCCCACACTGTCAGTCAACGCCTTCCAGCCCGCCCAGTCATCCTCAGAGCAACCGTCTTCGATAGAGCAAATTGGATACCTCGACACCCAGCTGTCAAGCAGGGAAACCATTTCCCCCGAATCCATTTGCCTGCCCTCAAACGTGTACTTGCCCGTCGCTGAGTCGAAATACTCAGTGGCCGCACAGTCCAGAGCAATCTTAATTTGCTCCCCGGGGCGATACCCGGCATTCTCAATGGCCTTCAGGATGACAGAGATTGCTTCCTCGTTGGTCTTAAGGTCAGGGGCGAATCCCCCTTCGTCCCCAACGGCCGTGCTCAGCCCCATCCCGGAAAGCACTTTTTTCAGGCTGTGGAAAACTTCAACTCCGGCACGCAGTGCATCGCTGAATCGGTCAAAGCCAAGCGGCATGACCATGAATTCCTGCATGTCGATACCGTTGTTAGCGTGAGCACCACCATTGATGATATTCATCATCGGAGCGGGCAGACAGTTCGCGCCAATGCCGCCCACATAACGAAACAGCGGCAGATAGCTTGCCTTCGCAGCCGCATGAGCGGCAGCCAGTGAGCACGCCAGGATGGCATTTGCCCCCAGGCGGCTCTTGTTCTCTGTGCCGTCCAGTTCCAGCATGGCGGCATCGATGGTGGCCTGATCGGTCACATCCATGTCGATCAGAACATCTGACAGCTCTTCATTGACATTTCGGACGGCCTGCTGGACCCCTTTACCAAGGTACCGGCTCTTGTTCTCTGCATCTCGCAGTTCGCAAGCCTCGTGTGCCCCTGTACTTGCGCCGCTGGGCACGGCTGCGCGGCCGATAGTGCCGTCCTCAAGCTGGATGTCGACTTCGACCGTTGGATTGCCGCGGCTGTCCAGGATCTCGCGTGCGTGCACTGCGGAGATAGCAACTGACATGGATAGGATTCTCCCTTGTTGAATAACTCAGAAATGAGTGGACTTGTTTATCGTTGGACCTGTTCGTCCCCAGGATTCTTAATTCGCCAGATACGCAGCGTTTGCCGCCGCGACACCGGCTCCGGCAGAGGGAACAACCCCCTGCTGATTCAGGCACTGCTCCAGGGCTGCAAGGAAAAGCAAAACGTTTGATTTTTTGGCCGTCTCGCCCATCAGGCCAATACGCCAGGTTTTTCCCTTCATTGGCCCAAGGCCACCCCCGATTTCGATGCCGAATTCGTTTAACAACTGACCTCGCACTCCGACGTCATCGACACCCTCAGGAATCAGAACCGAATTCAGCATCGGCAGGCATGCCGCAGGGTCCCCGGAATACTGGATCCCCATCGCTGCAAGGCCAGCCTTCAACGCCTTGTGGTGCAATTTATGACGCGCGAATCGTGCCTCAAGACCTTCAGACAACACAAGGCACAGCGCCTGATGCAGCGCGTAATTCATATTGATCGGAGCGGTATGGTGATACGCACGATTGTTGCCCCAGTAATTTCTCAGCATCCCGATATCAAGATACCAGCTCGCGACTCTTGTCTTTCGGGCATCCATTGCTTCAAGAGCGCGCGGACCGAACGTCACAGGCGCAAGGCCAGGAGGGCATCCAAGGCACTTTTGCGAGCCGCTGTAGGCAGCATCGATCCCAAGGCGATCGATTTCGACCGGCAATCCCCCGAGTGAAGTAACGCAATCCACGACGAGAAGTGCTCCGGCGTTATGGACAATCTTCGCGATTTCGTCCAGGCTCTGGCAAGCTCCCGTGGACGTTTCGGCGTGAACGATCCCCACAACCTTTGGCTTGAATCGTTCTACAGCATCAAAGACCTCTTCTGCCGTAAAAACCTCGCCGAATGGGCGCTCGATGGTGCTGACTTCTGCACCGCATCGCCCGGCGACATCTGCCATACGTCCACCGAAAACACCATTCACACACACCAGCATCCGATCGCCCGGCTCGATCAGGTTGACAACACATGCCTCCATGCCGGCACTGCCCGTACCGCTGATCGCCATCGTCATCGGATTCGACGTCTGGAACACTTGCCGCAGCATCGACTGTACGTCATCCATGACCTTCAGGAAATACGGATCAAGGTGACCAACCGTAGGAGCAGCCATCGCAGAAAGAACACTCGGATGGATCTCACTCGGTCCTGGGCCCATCAGGATCCGAGACGGTGGATTCAGTGACGATGGCACTTGATTGCTCATGGGGATTGCGATCGTTAGTGACGGGGCGACGGGTTCTGGCAGGCCGGGAATCGCGTATCAGAGACCCGGGCGCCTTGGATTCTCGGGGAATTCGTCCATTCAGCAATCTAGGCAGAATGATTTACATGGTTTTCTCAGTCGCGAGTCACCCCAGGAGTTCATGAGGCGTCCTCAAACCTCTCAACGAGCAGTGTCGGATCGGGCACTTGGGTGGCGAGTATTACACATCTCTTCGCGGCAGAGCAGCCAACAAAAAAGACACCCAATGCCTATATTCAGCGCAGACGATTTGACAGCAAGGGTTCAAATGTTCATTTAACGCGCGTTGCATTGATGGAAAACTCGATTCAATCCTCTATCAGAGTCGCAGCTGACTATTAGTGGCGCAGCAGTTGCACTATGGATAGGCAGGCGTGAGACCCGAACACTGGGAACAGGAGTCCCTGCTGGAACCCGTTGTCACGTTGGTTCCCCCGAGCCGGTGTCGTCGGTCACCCGGCAAAAGTTCATCCTTTGCAACTGATGACGGTGGTGGTCCATAGAATTCGTCGCGTCTGCGTGTGGCAAACATTCGCAAGAGAAAAGAAATGTCCAACCCAATTGAGGCCTGGAAGGCAGAAAAGCACCCCCTGGACGCCTGGGACGAAATCGTTGCTCATGCCTCGGCGGCAACACCAGCGGAGAACATTCCGCCGCAGGATCTGGAGCGGATGAAATGGCACGGCTTTTTTCACCGCAGGCGGGAGTCGCCGGGCCGCTTTATGAATCGCATACGAGTCACGGCGAACGAGCTTTCGGCGGAGCAGGGCAAAGAGATCGCATTGATGGCGTATGAGTACGGACACGGCATTATCGATATTACGACGCGGGCAGGTGTTCAGATTCAGGGACTTGAGATCAACCACCTCCCCAGGGTGGAGGCTCGCCTGAGAAAAGTGGGGCTGACGGCAAAACAGACGGGCCACGACAACATCCGGAACATATTCGGCCATCCGTTCAGCGGACTGATGCCGCATGAACTGATCGATACTCGCTTGTTATGCCGGGAGGTTGATGCAATCTACCTCAACAGCCGGGAATATTCTGATCTGCCCTGCCGGTTAAACATCTGCTTCAATGGGTCAGAGGATCACCCGGTACATCTCTGGACCCAGGACCTCAGCTTTCTGGCATCTCGAAACGCTGACGGAGAAGCTGGGTTTCAAGTGCTGATTGCCGGGACGCAAGGCCAGGAACCACGACGCGCGTGGCATTTACCTGTGTTCGTTTACCCCGATCAGGTCGTGGCGTTCACCCAGTCCATCCTGGATTTGTTCAGACTGAAGGGTTCCCGGGAGAAACGATCCAGGTCCCGCCTTCGTTTTCTGGTGGAAACCATCGGCGTCGATGGCGTGCTGGAATGGCTGAAGGTATCCCTGCCGTTTCAACTGGAGCCAGCGAATTCCGAGCCAATACCGACAGCGGCAACCGAAGAATGGGTGGGATGGTTTCGCCAGAGTGATCCGGGGCTCTGGACGATGGGGCTTTCCGTCCCTTTGGGACGGCTGAGCTGGCGGCAGGTGGAAGGACTCGCAATCCTCAGTCGAAAGTGGGGCGATGGCCACCTGCGAACAACTCATGAGCAGGGTATTGCTGTCATCAATATCCCAACAGCATTTAAGTCGGCCGCTGCAACCGATGCGGCCGCGCTGGGATTGAGCATGCATGCAGATGAATACGATCGCAACACGATGGCTTGCACAGGACGTCAATTCTGCGACATGGCGGTCACGGAAACGAAAGGACACATGCTGCAGTTGATAGATAAACTACGCAAGCGTGCTCTTAAGTTACACGGCATTCGAATTCACATGAGCGGATGCCCCTGCAGTTGCGCACAGCACTTCACGGCCGACATTGGACTCAAAGGAGTGCGTGTCCGCAGATTCCCTGGCACTCGCGAGGGCTTTGATGTGTTCCTCGGAGGTGGAATTTCCGGACAGGTGAATCTGGGGCTTCCCTATCGTTTGGGGGTCGACGTCGATCAGCTACCAAACCTCGTGGAAGAAATTACCAATGAGTATTATCTGCGGCACAAGCCCGGCCAAACCTTCAGCAGCTTTTGGCGAGATCGAATTCAGGCGGAAGAGGCGAAAAGGGTCGGTGATACGGACTACATGCCCCCAACCTGGGTCTGTGACGGCTGCAGTCATCATCACCAGGGAGAAGATCCTCCGGTTTACTGTCCTGGTTGTGCGGGACTGCGGCGGCTCTTCGCACGCATTGAAGTGACTGCAGACTCCGGAAAAGATGCCGGAGGCAGGCAGACAATGTCGTCTTTGCAGGCCGCCCATCATGAGCAGACGAATGGATTCATGATGGCCGCGATGCTCAGTGACATTCCAGCAGATGCCGGGCTGACCGTTTCGCTGGATGGTCAGCACTACGCGTTGTTCCGGCACGATGGTGGCGTTCGCTGCATTGACGGGGTGTGCCCACATGACAGGGCCTTGCTTGGCGATGGGGGCTTTTGTAATGGCCTTGTCGTATGCCCGGGGCATAATGAGGCGTTCGATGTCTGTACCGGTTGCGACAATCAACATCCGGGCGAAAGAGTCAGAACGTACGAAACGAGGGTTGAAAACGGCCGAGTCCTGATTCGACTGAGAAATCAAACACCAGCCACGCAGAAGGTCATCAGGACAGGCCAACGATTCTCCGGCACTGCGACGACTCCTGGTGCGAAAATCTCCACGGCGCCACCGGGTCCCCCGCCCGCGGCAACTGCTGAGCTGACCGTCGTTCAGATCATTGATGAAACGCCCGACGTTAAGACATTTCAGCTGGATAACTCTGCAGAGCGGATCCCTTTTGATGTCCCCGGAAAGTTTGCCAGAGTCTGCGCCAGTATCGATGGAGTGGACATCTGGAGAAGCTTTACATTGAGCTCATCACCCGTACAGCCCAAACTCCTTGAGCTGACCATCAAGCGCAATCCGCACGGACAGATGACAAACTTTTTGTTCGACAGCGTTCGCATCGGACAGAAACTCAAAATTAAAGGTGCTGATGGTGCGTACTTCTTTGACCCCGAGATCCATCCGGAGCCGCTTGTGCTGGTCTCGGCCGGCATTGGAATTACGCCGATGCTTGCCATCACTCGCTTCATTAAACAAACCGGGATCCGACGACAGGTCCTCTTTCTGCATGGAGCACGGACGCCTGTTGACATCATTCGACATGATGAATGCCTGAAACTGTCCAAAACAGACTCATGGTTCCACTATTCTGTCTGGCTCACACAGCCCCCGTCAGGATGGACTGGATTCACTGGGCGTCTGGGCCCGGTGCAGGTCCTGAGCCAGGTGGCAGATCCGATCGGATCCCGATACTTCCTTTGCGGACCAGATCGATTCATGGATGACGTCAGGACGGCCTTGATTGAAGCGGGGGCAGCGAGTGAAAAAATACACACGGAGCGATTTCACGTATACAGTGCTGCCACGATAGTGGCAGTGTGACCGGCAGATTCGCAGCCGAAAGTTGCACCTTCGCAAATCATGTCCAGCAAGAAGTGAATGTGTCGTACTCTCAGTCGCACAGCTACCCAGTTCGGCGGAAACTGCGATTGTTTCTGTCTGTCGGCAGTAAGGGCTTCATTCTCTGAGCCGCCTGGTTTCCGACCCAGATTTTCCAGAGACTTCGGGTGGACAGGGAAGACAAATCGAACCATCGTGCGGCTCCCAGCTGGCAGAGATCCGAAGGAGCAGCCTGCAAGCACGCTGATCGGATGGTATCCATTTCGGTGCGAAAGTAGCCAGAATCTCATGCAAAACAGAATAGCAACTCTTACGACATTAGTATTCGCCATCGTCTGGTCTACTTTTGTCACAATCGGGCAGGCAGCCTTCATTGCACATACGCCGAGCGATCGGCTGGAATCGCAGATTGATGCTCAGGCACGGCGAATTCAGGAACTGGAAGAGCGGCTGGACGAACGGACGAGTCTGTTCGGGAGCATTCCGGTGACCGGTGGGCAATCGTGTGTGCCGTCCCGCGTTGTACGAGTTCCCGTGGTGGCAGAATTTCCCGAGCCCGAATCGTGCGGTGAATCCGAAGGCCGGAAGTTTCTTAAGCTGGACTACTACGCTGACTACGACAAGGGATTTGTGATTCGGCCGGTCGATCCGAAGAAGCACCCGTTCGAACTGAAGGTTGACGGCTGGGTGCAGTTTCGACATCACGCTTTTGCGCGAGATACCGACAACTGGACCGATAACGCCGGTGTGACGCGGCCCGTGCAGAATCGCAACGCTTTCGACATTGAACGTGCTCGACTGAACCTGTCCGGGACGGTCATCGACCCGCGTTCCACGTTTTTCATTCAAATCGACGGAGACACTGATGGTGCTCACACGCTCGACTTCTTCGACTACTGGTGGGCCTGGCAGTTCAGCGATTCGTTTCAGATTCAAATGGGCAAGCGTAAAGTTCCGGGTAGTCGTCAGTGGCTGCTGGGGGCTCGTCGAACACGTCTGGTCGATCGCCCGATGGCGACCGACTTCTTCCGACCGGACCGCACGGTGGGCATATTCGGGGTTGGTACGCTGGGCGAAACCGGTCACTATGAAGTGATGGTGGGCAACGGTTACTCGTCAGCCAACATTCCCAATTCAGCGTCCGACAACCGCCTGACCTTTGCCGCCACGAACTACTTCGATCTCCTGGGAGACTTTGGCGGCCAACTGGTCGACTTCAGCAATTCCGACGATCCGCTGGTGCGAATTGGACATTCGTTCGTTTATTCACCCCAGGCTGGGCGTGCCACAGGCACTCCACTGGATGAAGCAGATTTTGTTCGTCTGGCGGACGGCACAAAACTTGTCCAAACAGGTGCTCTCGCGCCGGGGACCACGGTGACTGGCTTTGATGTCCTGTTGTACAGTGTGGATGCGGCGTGGAAATATCGGGGCTGGAGCGTCGACGCCGAGATGTACCTGCGATGGATCAATCAGCTTCAGGGCGACGGACCGCTACCGGAATCAGAGATCTTTCAGAAGGGCGTCTTTGTGGAAGGCGGTCGCTTTTTGATTCCCAAACTGCTCGACTTCAACGTGAGATACTCTCACGTCAGCGGCGAGTTCGGAAACGCATCCGAGTATGCTGCAGGGTTCAACTGGTACCCTCTAAAAAAATCGACGATGAAGGTTTCGTTCGACGTGACATCACTCGATGGCAGCCCGTTGCAGAACACCACCTCGGATATTCTCGTGGGGGACGACGGCACCTTATTTCGAACGCAGTTCCAGGCGGAATTCTAAACGCTCGCTCAACTTATCCTACGGCTTTTCACTCAACGGCACGTCGCGATACGACACGTGGCAGGCCTTGCAGTTGGCCAGAATGCGTTCCATCTGCATGCCGAGTTCCGCTGGTGGTGCAGCGGGCGATGGCGACGACTGGCGTGCATCGTTCCACATGTTGAGCTGCGCTTCGAGTTCCTGCGCGGCGGCTTCGGAGTCTTGCAGCCACTGCTGAAAATCATCGGGCTGCCGTTTTACTTCGTCCGTTCGCAGCATTTCGGTGAACAATTCCCGCAGCAGCAGAGCTTCGTGAGCCGGTTCCAGATCAGGATGATTGGCGGGCGATTTCCAGCCGGCTTCCGCGATCAACTTCAGGTGATCGGCCGCGTGACTCAGATGTACCATGGCTTCGGCCATCGGGGGGATTTTCTGGACCTCCTGGAACTCCACATGCAATTCATTCAACAGAGCCTGCTCGAACGGCGCTGCTTCCTGAGCCGCCTGAAACAGACCGCGATAGCCAGGATTTGTTCCGGCGAGTTCAAGAACGGAGACAGCCATTTCCGGGGGAATCAGTCCGGCCGAAACACACGCCACACTTGCCGCCGCCGGACTGCGGTGTTTGCCATGATGGCAATGGATATAGATCGGGCCGGGAAGATCATGAACGGCTTTGGCCCGTTCGTTAATCCGCTGGCTGGGAATCCCATCGTAGCCGTGCGGCAGATGCACATAGCTCAGCCCATGTCGTTTGGCCGTCGCAACATCGGGCGTCATGCCGTCAACGCTGATGACCGTTTTGATCCCCAGATCGGCCAGTTCCTGAAACGCGGCATCTCCTTCGGGCAGTCCTCCGGAAATGACTTTCGGATGCAATCGCACCGGATTGGGAAGGTGCTGACTGACAAGTTTGACCGGCAGGGCGTCGACCGATGACGCATCGGCAACATCCTTCGGCGTCGATTCTGCCCCTGAGGTTTCGGCTTGATTCGACTGCGGTGTTGGGAGCTGCGGCTGAGAGCACCCGGCGCCACCAATCAGTACGACCAGCCACAACAGGTTGCAATTCATTCTTGCGAAAGTCATTTTAAGCCTCGTAAGCAGGGAGTCATGGAAGAATCATTCGTCAGTGAGCGTCGAGTTCGATTTTGAAGTCGACAGCATCATCGGCCCCGGGGAATGTGATGTGAAACCTGATGCAAAGAGCCTGGTCAGTTTCCGGGATGACCAGACTTCCCTGAGCGTAGTGCGCGGGTTCTGCATCAGATCTGGGTTCGAAGACCATCGGAACCTGCTCAACCAGCACTTTTTCGTCGGCACAGGCAACGACGCTGTTGAAAAGAACGGCATCCGACACGTCGACGCCATCCTTGCTGATTGCAGCCGCAGGTTCAATCGAATCACCAATGTGAAAATGATCTCCATGATGCCCGAGTTGGACGAGATAACCATTCACTTCAACATCCTGTTTGACCCAAACCCGTTCATCACCTTCCGCATGACTGTGCCCGTGAGCCCCATCCGACATTTCAGCAGGCACGCCACCCACCGGAGTTTGTTGTCGATCACTGTCGGCACAGCCAGCCGCGAGCACGGCGACACTCAATACCAGACAACGAAGAGCAGATTTCATTCGACCACCCCTGTGTTAAGACTTCCTGGGAACAGGAAATTTGTTTACGCGTTGAGTCCGTTTTCTAACGGACGTAGGTTCTTTCACGTTGGCTCAGCCATTTGAGTGCGCAAGCAGCCACATAACCCTCTGGGACGTCGTCGATTCCTCAGACGTGGCCTCTCCAACGCCGAAGTTTGCCAGTGTGGGACTTCTTTCGGTCAGGAGTGATACGGCAACGAGTCGAGCGGCGACGTTGGCGAACGGCACAATTTGAGCCGCAATCACGGCTGGCTGATCCGTCTGCTCGCCCGTCTGATACTCTGAATCGGGGAATCGGGGAATCATCCAGAACTCGCCGATCACTTCGCCTCCTGCACGAGTGCCCAGAGCGTTGTACACATTCTCGTCGATATTCTCACTGATGGCTCGCACGGAACCATCCCCCATGGCGAACTGGCCGATGCCGGTATGCGGAGCTGACAGTCCTTTGTCATCAGTGCCAGGCTGATTCGGACGGAACTGTGTTTCGAACAGAACCATGTGCCCGTGATCATCGGTAAGATCGGTCACCTCCCGGACCGCGGCGGCCCAGGCGGTTTCGAACAATTGATGGCCACCCGCCGTTGTCGCAGGCAGAGGACCGTTGGTGCGTTCGCCGAGGAACAATGTGTTGCTGAGTCCGTCCGTGATGTCGCGAAACTTTGTACGGCTGTTGCGATAAAACACACCTCTACTCTGCAGAGGCGTGTCATCCAGATTCACCGTCGCTGTTGAAGGCCCCCAGTTGGCCGCATAACTGGCCGCTCCGTATTGCTCAATCGGGCTGACGGTGTCATCCCGTACCACGAAGTGCCCTTCTGAATACGGATCAGACGGACACAGAAACACGGACAAATGAGCTTCTCGCGGAATCAACTGCGAGACATCAAATACCGGAATGTTGAAGTTGAACTGGTCATACAGATTCTTCTGTTCGAGTTGCGGAAGAATCATACAGCCCCACGCAAAACCCATGTGATTTGCTCCGGAACCCGCCGGATCAAACTTGTGCAGATATCCAGGCGGCAAAAGCCCGTGGGTGGATTCGTAATTGTGCAGCCCCAGAGCCAGTTGCTTCAGATTATTCTTGCAGCTCGATCGACGAGCGGCCTCGCGTGCCTGCTGCACCGCCGGCAGCAGCAACGCAATCAAAATGGCAATGATCGCAATCACCACCAGCAATTCAATGAGTGTGAAGCCTCGCGGCGAGGCCCCGAATTTGAAACAGACATAGTTTCCTCAAGATGCCGCGCTGTCCATCCAGACGCTGACAGGGGAATATGCGATCTCGTCTGTGTCGGCAGGACCAACGACAGCACTCAGCATAAGAGGACGTAAACGTCGACATGAAGCGGCGTCCGCGAAGCCACAAATGCGGCGCACGAACGAACACAAATCACACGAGCGACCTGACGCCGAGTGTTGGAAGAATAGAAGTTTCAGAGAGACCCGCTGCTGCCAGCCGTATTGCTCGAACAGAGTCGGTTCTCCGGACAGCGATCAGCTCAACTCCGCAGGAGGAACCGGAACATCGTCAGGAAGTCTCTGGTCCAGCGTGCCGGACGGAAATAAACCGTAGCTGGACTGACGGTCTACCAGGTTCGCGTGATATCCGGAAGCGGACCAAACGACAGCAGCAGCAAATGGACAAGCCGAGCCATACTGAATGGACTGCTGATCACGACAACATCCGAAGTTGCCGCGTTGGCTTCCGCAGGCCTCACGAGCGTCGGTGAATCGTCACCCCCCTTCCAGTCCGGCAACGTCAGTTCAAACCACAGAAAGCTGATGTGAATATGACTGTGGGATTCCGACAACTCTCCGGATGCCAGGTCCGTCGCTGCGTCATCCGCTTCACGCCGATGCTCGTGGCTGTGAGAATGTCCGCTATGCGAATGCGTGTGCCCGCTATGCGAATGCGTGTGCCCGCCATGCGAATGCGTGTGCTCGCTATGCGAATGCCGGTGCGCGCCGTGGTTTGCAGAACCTGAGTTTCTCGCATGAGAGTGGCTTTCGTCACCGTTTTCGTGCGCATGGCGAAACCCAGGGCTGATAAACAGTGTCACAACCAGCAACAATGCAACCAGCGCAACAACGATCGCCTGACCTGTCCGACGTCGTGACATGCTGAGATCGTACCAACGGGCCAACGCGAAGCAATGCGGAGCGTCGCGAGGACGACCGAAATGCGAAATGTTAATCGAAAGTTCATCGCGTTGGATTGCATGGATCCGTTTCGACGATTCCCGCAACGGACTCTGTCGGGGCATCTGCACTGGTAGTCCGCGATGAAATCTGACCGCGGTTCAGGTTCGATGGATCGATTGCAATCTTTCAACATTGTAATCTTTCAACATACTGATACTCTAACCATCATGAGAACGTCTGATGGTTGGATTCGAAGGATCGCATTTCCGTGAACCGCCTACCCGGTCGCCTGCGTCAACGACATGGCGCCTGCCCCCTTTGCTCACGCAGGAAACTTTGCTGTCAGATTCAACAAGGCATAGAGGAACATTCAGATGTTGCAAAAACGAAAATCGGGGTTTACTCTGATTGAACTTCTTGTGGTCATTGCGATCATCGCTGTCCTGATTGCGCTGTTGCTGCCGGCTGTCCAGCAGGCTCGCGAGGCGGCTCGGCGGACACAGTGCAAGAGCCACCTCAAGCAACTCGGCATCGCTCTGCACAACTATCATGACGTCCACAATACATTCCCACCGAATCTGATTCCCGGCGGTCGACCGGGGTCCGGCGGATACATTGGCTATTCGCAGGGCAATTGGGGAGTCATGGCCTATCTGACTCCGTTTCTGGAACAGACGGCTGTTTATGGGTTGCTCAATCTGGAGTCGCCAACCTACCAGAACGTTAGTGGTTCATGGATCATTCCTGATGCCAACAATCGACTGGCGGCGGCCACTTTGGTTCCTTTGTATTTGTGCCCGTCCGATTCGTCGCAGAAGGTGTCCAGCAACTGGGGAGTTACCGAAGGAATTGGCCCGACCAACTATTGTGCCAATATGGGAACGGGAATCGATCCGACCGGAGTCAATCATGGATCGCCATACAACGCCGATGGCGTCTTTTTTGCGGATTCCAAAATTCGCTTTGCGTTCATCACCGATGGTTCCAGCAATACGGCGGCGATGACAGAAAGTCTGCTGGGCGAGGGACCCACGGTGTCCGGAGCCGCGACGCCGCCCGCTTCGGAAAAGAAGGCTTATCGCAATCTGGCGTTTGGCACCAGTATCTCAGATGCAAACTGCGCGGCCGCCACGACTTACAATCAGTCAGATCCGAGACAGTTTTCGTGGTATTCAGGCGAAATTCGTTGTGCATCGTATAACCACTACTACGGCCCCAACAGCAAACAGTATGACTGCGTGGCCAATGCAGCAGCTTCACTGGGATACATCGCATCCGGCTGGAAAGCACCGCGAAGTCAGCATGTTGGTGGAGTGAATCTTTTACTGTGCGATGGTTCCTGCCGCTTTATCAGCGACAGCATCGACGCAGGAATCTGGCGTGCCCTGGGAACTCGTTCCGGCGGCGAAGTGATCGGCGAGTTTTAAGTCGCAGCAACTCCATCGTGTCTCTGTCTCCATTGGATCAGACATGCCTGAAACAAAAAACCTGGTCTCACTAACGCCCGACGATGTCGCTCAATGGTATCGAGACGGCTACGTGATCGTGCGAGGCGTGTTTCGCACAGACGAAATGAACGCTCTTTCCAATGAGGCGTGGCGGCTGACTCAGCAGGAAGACTTAATCGACAAGCACAACCTGCGTTGTCGGTTTCGTGAAACCCATGACAGCGTCGACTGTCTATGGGAAACGTTTGATCCTGTAATTGACTTAAGCTCTGTGTGCGAAAGCTTTGCACACGATCAAAGGTTGCTGAACATTCTGCAGGATCTGTACGGCGAACGGGCGTATTTGTTCAAGGACAAGCTGATCTTTAAGCAGCCTGGGACGAAGGGTTATGAGTTGCATCAGGACTGGATTGCCTGGCCCGGATTTCCTCGAAGCTTTCTGACGGTACTGGTTCCGATTGATGCGTCCACAGAAGGCAATGGCTGCACCGAAGTCTTTCCGGGCTATCACAGGCAGGGATGTCTCACACCCGAAGATGGTCAGTATCACGGGCTGCCCGACAACACTGTCGATGAAGCTCAGCGAATTCCACTGGTTCTTGATCCCGGAGACATCGCCATCTTCGACGGCTTCACGCCTCATCGATCGGCAGCCAACCTGTCCGATTGCTGGCGCCGTCAACTGTACCTCAGCTACAACGCTGCTTCCGATGGCGGCGACCAGCGTGACGCTCATTATGTCGAATTTCATGACTACCTGCGGAAACGTTACTCGGAACACAACTTTCAGGAAACATATTTCCGGTGATCCGTCATGAATGAATCAGCAGTGCCCCACACCGGCGCGACGATATCGCCAGCAACATCTTCAAACCGGTACGCCTGGATGATGGTTGTCGTTGCTGCGCTGGCGATGGTGGCGACGCTGCCCGGTCGAACGCACGGTCTGGGCATGATCACCGAACGCCTGCTGAACGATCCGGTTCTGCAGCTGGATCGCATCTCTTACAGTCGTATCAACCTGTGGGGGACACTGCTGGGAGGCCTGTTTTGTCTGCCGTGCGGCTGGATGATTGATCGGTTTGGCCTGCGAATTTCGCTGACCTTTACCGTGGCTGCTTTGGCAGCGACCGTGTTGTGGATGACTCGCCTGACCAGCCCGATTCAGTTTTCCGCGGCCATTGTGCTGACTCGAGGCTTCGGTCAAAGCGCGTTGTCGGTTATCAGTATTACGATGGTCGGCAAGTGGTTTACGGGACGGCTGAGTTTATCGATGGCCGTCTATTCGCTGTTGCTCTCGTTGGGATTCGCCTATGCAGCTCAACTGGCAAAGCCGTGGGCTGATGCCGACTGGCGACTTGTCTGGAGCGGCATGGGCTATCTGCTGGTGCTGTTCGCTGTGGTTTGCGCGTTCGCTGTTCGTGATCCGCAACGATCGGCCGAACGCAAGTCCAAAACAACCATCGGATCCGCTAACTCCGATCCCGACCGTGCCGTTTCAGATAATACGGAGATGGCGAGTTGCTGTTCGACGGGCATCGATCCGATCAAAACAATGTCGGTTGAAAACAGCATGACAACCGCGGCTGCGCTCAGAACTCAAGCCTTCTGGGTGTTCGCTCTTTCCATTTCGCTGGTTGGACTGATGAGTTCCGGGTTGTCACTGTTTAATGAATCGGTGTTGACCGCTCAGGGATTTCCCAAAGATGTTTTCTACAACCTGATCACGCTGACGGGCACTGTCGGTTTGTTGGCCAAATTGCCGGTTGGGTGGCTGGGACAACGCTGTCGACTTAATCGAATGCTGACCGTTGGTCTGATGTTGCAGGCGGTCTGTATGTTTGCGCTTCCATCGATTCGTAGTACCATCGGCATCACGCTGTACGGAGCTGCGATGGGAGTCTCCGGAACCATAACGACTGTTCTGTTCTTTACCGTTTGGGGCCAGGTGTTCGGACAGAAACATCTGGGCCAAATCCAGTCACTGGCCCAAATGCTGACAGTTGTGTTTTCCGCCGTCGGGCCATTGGTGTTCGGCAAATGCTTTGCAAATTTCTGCAGCTATCAGCCCGCATTTTGGGGCATTTCTGCGGTATCGATAGCATTCGCGATCTGGTCGTGGCTCATCGCGTTGCCGGAAACTGAGGGCGAAGCATCACGCGATTTGTCTTCCACGACCCGTTCTGTGTTCAATTACCAATCTGTTCCTCAGGAGTCATAACCATGGCCGCAGTTATTCAATCGTCGCCTGCTGAAAGCGTGCCCGTAACCGAAGCCGAGCAATCGCCAGCTGCCGCTCGGTTTCATCTGTCTCTGAATGTGTCGGACATTGATCGACTGGTGGAATTCTTCCAGCGCGTGTTCGGAGTTGCACCGGCCAAGCATCGGTCGGACTATGCCAAGTTTGAACTTGATTTCCCGCCTCTGGTATTGTCACTGGAACCCGGCTTGCCTGGCGACCAGGGCTCCTTCAATCACGCGGGGTTCCGGTTCGCGACCGTCGCCGATCTGGTCAGCGCTCAGGAACGTTTGGAAGCCGCTGGCATTTCGACTCAACGAGAAGACGGGGTGGAATGCTGTTACGCTCGGCAAACAAAATTCTGGGTACACGATCCCGACGGCCGACTTTGGGAGTTCTATGTGCTGGACGGTGACATCGATCATCGTGGGCAGGGTCAGACAATGGATCAGATGACGGGACACACTTCCGAAGCGGAGTCCGCCGGTCGTTGCTCACTTGCCGAAGTCGCGCCGCAGGTGTACGAACATCGCATGGGAAGTGAAGTGCAGTTTCCCGCAACCGCGTGTGACGAAATTCTCCTTCGCGGCACGTTCAATGTACCCGTCACGGACTTACAGATCATAAATATTCTACAGCAGGCATTCGAAACCCTGCGTCCGGGGGGACACCTGGAACTTCACGTGCTGACCTGCGAATCGGCGATTGAAGGCGATCTGAATCTGCCAGGCCCGGCGGCCTGTGTGACGTTCGTCCCGGTGCGATCGTCGCTGATGCAGTTTGTGACCGATGCGGGGTTTATGGACCAGCAACTGATCACGTTTCGTTCGGGCGCCTGTTTTCAGGCCGACGGTCAGGCATTGCGAGAAACCAAAGTAAGAGCGGCTAAGCCATCGGCTAAATCATCAGAACAGGCCGCGATGGTCGCGTTGATCTATCGTGGCCCGTTTGCCGAAATTAAAGATGACGAAGGATATGTCTGGCGTCGAGGAATACAGGTGTCTGTCTCAGCCTGGCGCTGGCACGAACTTCAGGAACAGGGACTTGCCGACAACTTTACCGTCATTCCCGAAACGGTTGTGACAGGTACTTGTGGCGTTTGATTCATGCGGAATGCCAAAACGTCAGCTCGTCGATTGTTTCGCGTGCAGATGTCGATAAAATCCGAACGTTCATAAGAATAACCAGATGTGCATACGTCAAAGGATGTGCAGACGATGGCAACGCAGGACGTATTTCAGGCAGACTTTTGTGCAGAAAGGCTCAAAGCGCTCGGTGATCCTCATCGGCTGCGCATCGTGGATGCTCTGCGGTACGGCGAAATGACGGTCAGTGATATCGCTGAGTTCCTGGAAGCAGAAGTTGTCACTATTTCGCATCACCTAAAGATTATGAAGTACGCCAGTCTGGTCGAAGTGCGTCGGGAAGGGCGCTTCATGTACTATCGGCTGCATTCGGATGTGATGACATCAGCCAGGAAGGGTTCGAAGTTCCTGGACCTGGGCTGCTGCCGCCTGGAAGTACCGGATCGCGCATAGCAGGGGAATCACACAGCGTTTCACACGTAGCCGAAAGGCCCGGTCCTATCTTAGTCAGCCTGTTGGAAATCAGAACTTGCCCGAGCGAGAGACCTGAAAACACGACGGTCTACAGCTGTCCAGCGTGCCCGTCGCGATTCTTCAACGGAAAATTAGACAGTTGCGTACCACCTGGCCTGTCGGCCGCGGGTGAGGCAAATACGCTCAATAGAAACCATAAACACGGCTCAGCAGAAGAGACAAAATGAAACCAGTTTACATCATGGTTGGAGGCTTTCTTGGTGCGGGCAAAACGACAACGGTCGCGCGTTTGGCACAGCATTTTATGGGGCAGGGCAGGCGAGTCGGCATTGTCACCAATGACCAGACAACAGACCTGGTGGATACCCATAACCTGAGGTCTCAGGGATTTGATGTGGGCGAAGTGGCTGGTTCGTGCTTCTGCTGCAACTTTGATGCCCTGACATCGACCGTCGAAGGACTGGGCGAAGGCGAACTGCCTGAAATCATTCTGGCTGAGCCGGTGGGAAGCTGCACGGATCTGGTGGCGACTGTCATTCGGCCACTGACGGAAGTCTATGGGGTGCCGCTGGATATTGCTCCGTATGGTGTCATCCTGAAACCCAGCCATGGCCTTCGAATTCTGAAGGGTGACAGCAGCAGCGGATTTTCGCCAAAGGCCAATTACATCTTTCGCAAGCAGATTGAAGAAGCTGACTTTGTTGTCATCAATCGCGTCGACGAACTATCTGCCGAGCAGGTGGCCGAACTGCAGACTTTGATCGAAACCGAATACCCTGGCCGCCCGGTCCTGAGGTGTTCGGCCAGAACCGGTGATGGTTTCGATTCGCTGATTGCGATGCTGGAACAGCGTGGCGCGTTTGGTCGGCGGGTCATGGAAGTGGACTACGACGTCTACGCCGAAGGCGAAGCCGAACTTGGCTGGCTGAATAGTCAGGTGGAAGTGACTTCCTCGGTCGACTTCGATCTGGACTTGCTGCTGATGGACCTGATCGGTCGGTTGCACGCGCGACTACTGGCGTCTGCGGCAGAGGCCGCTCATCTGAAGGTAATTGGATTGTGTGATGGCAGTTATGCAGTTGCCAATCTGGTCAGCAATGCGACCGGTCCGGAACTGTCGCTGGGAGCATCCACGAAGACTCAGGCCGCCAATGTTGTGGTGAATGCCCGAGTGGCCACCGACCCTGCCGAACTGGAAAACATCGTCCGCGAAGAACTGGCGGCTGTCTGTTTAAAAATGATGCTTTCACACAAAGTGATTTCCCTGCAGAGCTTTCGACCGGGGCGACCTGTTCCTACGCATCGCATCGTGGAATGAAGACGGTGACCAGCAAACCGATGACTGCAATCCCCATGGAACTCGCACTGGCGTGTAACAACTCGCGAGACAACCTGACGATGAGTTAACGCCCCCGGATCATGGATGGCCAACTGATCCATCTGGGCGAAGGCCACTTACCAATGCTTCTGCTGATGCCTGGTGTGTTTCGACTGTCAGAGCTCGTGTCTTTGGGATCGCACGGTCGGAGGTAGCGTATCGGGGCAGAGACAGCCAGCACGAAAGTCGCCCGTTACGGCGGACAATTCCGTCAAAGCTGGGCCGGCCGCGATGGCTGACGGTACTGATGACCGCTTATTCCGACAGAAAACGGACTTTTAGCCCGTGTTTTTTGAATTCGAATTGAAAAATTCGACCTGACGCGGGAACCGGAGGAATGTTAACATCCCGGTCAAATCATTTTGCGGGAATTCGACGCCGGAATTCTACCTCGTAGCTACCGTCGCCAGATGCTTTCACAACCGTCTGTCGACCGCAGCTACGGAATCTGCCCTGGCCGTTGGACGCCCCCAACACGTCTGCCGACAATGCTCTGCGCAAAATCGGATACGCGTTGCCAGTAGTCGTCCGTTTGTCAGACATCTCCATGCAGTCGTCCATCATTCGTTATCAGGAAGATTTCCTGGATCTTTGCGAGCACATCCGAGCCAGCGGGATTGTCGCCTTCGATACTGAATTTGTCTCCGATTCCGGCTACCGCCCGGAACTTGGTCTGTTGCAGTTCGCAACTCGCGAACGCTGCGTCGCAGTTGACCCTCTGGATGTCCCCAGTCTGGCTGCCTGGTGGGACATTATGGCGGACGATTCCACCACAGTTGTCGTGCATGGCGGTCAGGCAGAAATTCGATTTTGCCTTCAGCAGAGCGGTCGCCCTCCCCAAAAACTGGTCGATGTCCAGATCGCGGAAGGCCTGCGATGCCGAAGCTACCCCCTGTCGTATTCCGGTATCGTCGAACGGGTGCTCGGCAAACGTGTTGCAAGCAATCAGACACGAACAGACTGGCTGCGTCGGCCGCTTTCCGCGGAGCAGATTGAATACGCCCTGGAAGACGTTTCGTTTGTGCTTGATATCTGGGAAACTCAAAGTGCATGGCTGAAGAAAAAAGGCCGACTGGACTGGGCCTGGGCCGAATTCGACCGGATGATCAACGATATTCAGCAGGAAGAACGCGTACAGCCCTGGGAACGACTCACGGGGATTCACAAACTGCCACGCCGCGAACTGGCAGCCGCCCAGCGTTTGGCACAATGGCGGGAAGAAGAAGCAGCATTTCGCAACCGTCCTGCCCGACGGATTCTGCGAGATGATCTTCTGATTGACCTGGCAAAACGTCGCCCCAAAACAGCGCAACAGGCTCTGGCCACACGCGACCTGAATCGGCCGGAATATCGAAAACGACTCGACGACATGCTTGCCGTCATTGAAGACGTCAACCGCCTTTCTGACGATCAGTTACCCAAACGCATGAAGAACCGCCGCGAAGAAACTTCGTCCGATGACCAGGTCATTTCTAAATTGCTCGCACTCGCGCTCGCGAACCGGTGTGCCGAACTGGAAATCGCTCAGACCCTGGTCGGGACGAATCGGGACCTGATGGAACTGGTTCGTTGCGTTCGTTTTCATGAAGGCGAGGTCAATGCAAGGCTTTTAACGGGCTGGCGTGGCGATGTCTGCGGCGAACTGCTTAAGAAAGTGCTTGACGGACGGATGAGTTTTCGGGTCGCCCCGGCCGATTCACCGACCCCACTGTTGTTTGAAGATGCGTCATAAAGAAGATGGCTGACCCTACCATGAATGCTGGCCCCAATCGTTCTGACCGTCGTTTTCTGGGGATCGATGTTGGTGGAACAAACATCAAAGCAGGTGTTGTTGATGACAATGGGATTGTCATTTCCACCAGCAGTGTTCCCACCGAATCTGAAAAAGGACCGGATCACGGAGTGCAGCAGATGCACAAGGTTGCCATGAAGGCAATCCGCGATGCCGATCTGTCACCAGCAGACATTCACGCAGTCGGCCTTGCGACTCCCGGCACGATGGACATTCCCGCCGGAATGCTGCTCGATCCACCCAACCTGCCCGGATGGAAAGACTTTCCTGTGCGGCAGCGAGTGGCCGATGCCATGCAGTTGCCCGTGGTCCTGCAAAACGATGCCAACGCGGCTGCCTATGGAGAATACTGGGCCGGGTCTGCCAAAGAGGCCAACAGCCTGATCTTCTTCACTCTGGGTACGGGCCTGGGCAGCGGCATCATCATTGATGACTTCATTATCGAAGGCGAACACTCTCACGGTGCAGAATGCGGCCACACAATCATCGAGATGGATGATGGTCGGCTTTGCCCCACGGGGCAGTATGGAACGGGCGAAGCCTATTGCAGCGCAACCGCTTTGCTGAAAATGTTCGAAGAAGCCATCGAATCGGGGCGAACCAGCAGCGTCCAGCAAAGAATCAACGAGTCAACGGCCATTTCGCCGCTGATCATTGCTGAAGAAGCCGAACACGGTGACAA
>JAWKTX010000027.1 GCA_041398825.1 Planctomycetaceae bacterium
GTGTCTGAGGGTTGCGGCTAACTGCAAAAAGCCTTCCGCCAGAACCACCTGTCCGACCCGATCCTTCAAAGCTTCTGTCTGCTGCTCGACCTCAATCGCCGGTCCGGCAATGCATACTTCCACGGTTGCCACTTCCCGGCCATCAATCCTTACGGTAACTTCTACTTACATGGGGGCACCCTCCCTGGTTCTGCGAGGCTCCAAGCCTCATGTTGCAGGAAATATTCCCCCATCAGGGTACCCCTCTTTTCAATTCCTGCAACAACGACCTCCATTCAGCGGATGCACCCGCATCCATGCCGACCGTCCGCTCGGTTTGACACGAGCAGCTTGCACTGTCGACAGTCACCGGATGACGCCCGAGCAACTCAAACAAGAGATTCGACAGATCACCGTCTGGAAACGCGGTGACCAGCGAGCACCGCACAAGCCGTTGCTGCTGTTGTATGCGTTGGGTCGATGTTTGAATGATGGCGAGCGATTGTTGCCGTACGGTGAGGTCGATCGCGAACTTCGCCCACTGCTGATGGAGTTTGGTCCCGAACGAAAATCGTGGCACACCGAATACCCATTTCAGCGACTGGCGAACGATGGCATCTGGGAATTGCAGAACGCAACGCAGCTGGAAACCAGAGCGGGAAATTCGGATGTCAAGAAATCCGAACTGCTCAAATACAAGGTCGCTGCCGGATTTACTCCCGAGATTTTTGAGACGCTGCGATCCTATCCGGCGTTGATTTCGGAGTTAGCTCTGGAGATTCTCAATCAACACTTTCCGCAGACGTTTTATGCCGACCTGCTGGACGCCGTTGGTCTGGAAATTCAGTTCGAGCAAACCTTACGCCGCCGTCGCGATCCCGCATTTCGCGAGCGAGTGCTGATGGCCTATCAATATCGCTGTGCGGTCTGTGGCTACGATCTGCGACTGGGTTCCGTACAGGTCGCTTTGGAAGCGGCTCACATCAAATGGCATCAGGCTGGCGGCCCTGATCTGGAAACCAACGGCCTCGCCCTCTGCAGCATGCACCACAAACTCTTCGACCGCGGCGTGTTTACGCTGAACGAGGATCTGCAGCTATGCGTCTCCCAAAAAGCCAACGGCTCCACCGGCCTGAGTGAATGGCTAACTTCCTTCCACGGCTTGCCTCTGAAGGGTCCGCAGTCTCGGGATCATCTGCCGCTGAATGAACATCTGGAGTGGCATCGGAAAGAGGTGTTTCATGGGCCGGGGCGTGACGCTATATGCGTTATGCCTTAATTAAAAGGAGAAATGAGGAATGGTGCGGCAACTGGCGAAACCCATTCACAGTAATGAACGCCTTCGTCGATCGTTGGCCACTGAAGGATTTGCCGTATGATCACTACATATGGTTCGATCAATTACTGCCTGCATTGTTGACAAAGCACGGAGACTAAAAATGGAACGAAAGAATCTGGTCGGAATGCTCGCTGGCTACTACTTGTCGCGATTCGACAAAGTCGCCTATGGCCGATTTTCCGGACAATCTCACTCAGCAGTTCACAAGTATCTCGCTGAAAGAATCGGTGTCCCGGCGTCATCAGTGAAACTATGGCGCGATGAATTTGACCCGATTCATGCAAACTCTCGCCAAGGTTGGCATAAACGAAAGATGGCTCCGTCGCGGCTCCGAATGGCTGAAATGTTGGGAGGTGTTTCTGAAGTTGGGGTCTATGGACTGCTCATTGATTGTTTTGAGAATCAAGAAGCGAATGTTGTCGAGTTGCTCCGGGAAATAGATGCCCCAAGTCCGGGTTCTAATGAAAAGATTCCGACCCGTTCGCTCACCGGGGGACGCGCTGAGGAACAATTCATCAATTGGTTTCGCACGGGCAAGTCAATCTTTACGGGCCCACTGGATGATTGCCGTCTGCTACAATGCGGATACGACTTTGAAGCATTCTACGCCGGCGCACAAGCCTATATTGAAGTCAAAGGTTTGAGAGACAATAGCGGTGGTGTGCTGATGACGGATAAAGAATGGACAACTTGCGCGGAGCTCGGTGAGCTATATTTCATGATCCTTGTTCGATCAGTTGAAGCGACACGGCCAACCATTGAAGTCTACCGAAATCCCGCGGAAACGCTGAAAGCTCGCCAAAATGTGGCTACTGTAGTTCAAGTGTCGTGGACAATTCCCAAACTGGATTCGTCACTCGCTGTCTGGGCGAATTGAACCCAACACCTAAACCGCACTGTCATGGGGCAACTTGCTCGATATCTTCAGGACCAGTTCATGGCACGAACACCTCGCGGTTGGTCGTGTGAGGTGGAGGCGCGGGTTTTGGATGAGCGGTTTGAAAAGTTGCTGGGGTATGCGCCGCAGGCGGATGTGTTGCTGGCGTCGAATGACGGGTTCCATCGATTGTGGATTGAGTTTGAAGTCAGTCGCGCTGATCCCGTGGCGAATCATGCGAAGTTCGCGACGGCTCATTTGTTTCAGCCGCAGAGATCGACCGACACGTTTGTGTCGATGATGAGTTCTCATGTGGCTCGCGGACGGCGAAATCTGGCAGCGAACACGGTGCTGCTGATGCGGCGAATCGGCATGAAAGCTTTCCAGACCGTGCTGCTGCCGACAATTGAACCAGAATACATCAAACGACTGAACTCGCCGGGCAGCGATCGGGAGGCCTTGCAGTCACTTGACGTGAACGCAGAAATCGATCGAGCTCTGTCAGTGGCGCGACCTTGCTTTGATTCGGACCGGCATCAAATTCACTTTGTCGGCGAACCGCTGGACGTGGCCTGCAATGTGGCGACATGGAATCGCGAGATGCAGACAGAGTCCGGCCGCAAGCTGTGGGGACGTCGCCGAGTACGCTATTTCGTGTTTGATCCATCCACCAGTGAGTTTGCTCCGTCGAAGTTCTGTGCGTTTCTCAACGCGAAGCTCGGGGCGAACTCAGATCCGGAAGCCATCACGTTACCCATGACGATGGAGCTGTACGTATCGCTGGATGAATCCGAATCTCGCTTTGATGGCAACAGGGCAGCGGCATCTCACAAAAAAACTGGGCATGGTGGCGATGAATCTCGATGAGACTTCGGCAGATGAAACTCTGATGATCGGCGAGGAACGACGTTTGTCCGTTTTGTTTCGTAATTGGCACTCAAAACATCAGGATGCTATCCAACTGGATCGATTCGGCCCGATCATTCTTCGGCCACCTGTTTGGTTTAGGTAATTCATTCGATTACCTCAGGACGCATGCGACAAGATGGCCATCGGAGCCGAACTCGCCTGGAGCCTGAAGAACCACGACATTCCGGAAATGGCTGACAGAACTTCGTGATATGAACCCCAGTGGCGATGCTCCGCATAAACCGTTGTTGCTGACGGTGCTGAAGGCGGCGGAGCGGGATGGAGAGTTGCCGGAGGTGTTGGTGCGATCACTGAAATGGTTGTTTCAGTTCAAGTTGTTGGAGCAAGGGGTGGATAATCGGTAGAGCCAGAGGCAGAAGCCGAGTAGTAGGATACAATTCCGCATTCTCAGCAACCAACCCGTCGTTTATGCCATTGTCTGACCGCAAGTAAATTCACCAGATGTATTCAGCTTAATGGTCATTCTCCGGCAGCGTGGCGGATGATTCAGGCTCATCCACGGCTCTGAGCAAAGCCGTGGCCCGATCGTGTTTTAATTCAGCAGCCTTTCTGAGCCACATGATTGCCATTGGTGTGTTTTGAGGAACATTGACCCCATCCAGGAATCGAACGCCCAGTCGAAAGCACAGCTCCGCATCGGAATTTGGTCTCGTCCGACGGCCGGACTGCTGCAGCCTGAACAGACTTTCCACAAGATTTCTCCATTCAGGATGATCTGTGTTTTCTTTTCGCCACAGACGGAGATCGGCAAACTCGATATCGGAGAATTCAAGCGGCACATCACAGGTTTCTCGAAGCACCGGACAAAGCAGGCCAAGACGGAGGCCATAGCGAGCTTCAATCCGAACCCAGCGTGATTGCACAGAGGCAGCAGTCCAGATCGGAAGTACCGCAAACGAGTCATTGATGGCGATTTCGAGCTCCTGATCCCAGCACTCCCCCGCCTGAATCTTCAGATCCACAAACACCGGGATGCCATGGGCCTGAAGTGCCGTGGTCAACTCTTCTGCATGCCTCTGATCCGTTCGCTGATAGGAAATAAAAACGTGCATTCCCATCACGTGCCGCTTTCAATTGAGGAGTGCTGAGCCAGTTCTCGAACCGTATCCGCCAGAATCATTTGAGCGAACTCTCGAGCGATCTCAGGGAAAGTACGTTCGATTTCTGATCCGATTTCCGGAGGAATTTTATCGGCCAGTTTTGCAGGCATATTCTTCACTTCTTTGTAGATCAGGAGCCCAATCACGGGAGCAATGATCCAGAAAATCGGGATCTTGGCAGCAATCAGTGCGGGAGCCACAGTTGCAAGTACCTTCACAACAACCGCCTTGACGATTAAGGCAATCCCGACTTTCTTCAATGCCCCCATGATCATCACTTTCATGGCGGCCGATGCGGCGATCTTACCCGCAGCTGCTGTAATCAGTCTGGCCAGCAATATCTTTCCCTGCGCCGTTAATGCGATCTTAGCGATGCTTCCCATAATGGCCTTGCCCGCCGTCGACGCCAGAAGGTCATGGGCCACCGCCGAGGTTTGATTCATAATCGGGTCGGTCGCAAAGCTCAGTGGATTAATTCCGGCGGTCGCGAGGATCTCGCGAGTCGCCCAGATCGACTCGGATCCGACAACCCCCTGAACGGACTCTGTCACTCCATCGTAAGGTGCGATGCTCTCAGCAATTACCTTCCGAGCCGCCTCACTGTTGAGCACCTCAACAAGAGCATCCTCCGTCGCCTTAAGAATCGGCTGCGTCACGGCGCTGTCCAGTTCACCGCCCTGGAATTTGTTTCCGCGTGCGAAGGACCAAAGTGCTTCGACGTACTCACGTGAGACGTCAGGTTCAATTCGCCGTCCGGAAGGTGTGACGAATGTCAGGATTTCTGAAGCTCGTACGCTGAGGATCGTTGAACGCGTCCTCTCTTCAGTGCGCCGTCGAATTTCTGTTTGGAAGTTGGAAACCAGCTGCGACGAAATCTCGGCGACAAAGTCAATGGCCATCGAACGACACCCTCCTCGAGTTCTCTTTCAGACCGCTGTCTGTCATGATAGAACCATGAGAATTCTGAGTGAATTCAATCGGCATTTCTTATCATCAGTGAAAACCATCCGGCAATCTGAATCCGGCGGACCACCTCGAGGAACAAGAGCCCTGGGAGATCAGCTGGATATTGCGATCGCCGGGTGCCGAATCGGAAAATTGCAGGGTGACAGCCGTTTCACCGCCAACCGGAGTCTGTATCCATAACGGAGCATCTGCGCTCAGTGGTCCGTCAACCAGAACGGTGCCGTCCTGACTGATCAATACGTTTTCATTATCCAGCAGGACACGAACGTCACTTGGGCCATCTGCCGCGTCAAGCTGCAGCAAAATCAGGTCATCCGCTCCGATCAAGCCTCGTCCGACCGGCCTCTGAATGATCCCCGCGGGGGCGTTGGACAATTGCAGACGGAAGGTCTCATCGAGTTCCGGAATAACATCGCCAAACACAGGCACCCGAGGACACCACTGACTGATTCATAATCACCAAGGGATTCCGCCGTGCCGGCCACTGCGGTATCGTCTTCACTTGCGTACTCCACAGACAAACAATCGAATCGGGTATCGAGTGTGCCATCGTGAATAAATCAAGGTGGACGCTCAGAAAGTTTTCGAGAGCAGCGACCACAGAGAAGCGTTACGAGTTCCTCTTCAGGACGCAGTCGACAGCAGACTGGATCGCCTTCGCGATGGATTCAACGCTGACTGAAGACTCCAGCAGGATTGGATGGTGCAGGGTCAGAAGCTGATTGTGCCAGCGTTCTGAATTTGTGAGTTCTGCGGCCTGCCGGTATCGCTTTCGACTGTGGATCAAATGCAGTGCCGGGAATCCGGGTGACAGGGTCAATTGAAGCGGACCAAACTCCGCTGTTGAGTCTTTCGGGCCCTGCAAAGCCTGTTGCTCAATCCGATCCAGCAGAGATCGCGTTGCCTCTGTTCGATCATTCAGGTGCCTCGGTGTCATGGCAACCTTATAGAATGCCGGAGCACCGTTCGTGGCCGAGTCCAATGCGGCAATGACATCGATGGCGCTGCCGGATGCAAGCAAAGATGCCAGCTGCCCGACCCGCTCCATCCGCCGTCTGTTGCGTTCATCCAGCATATGCAGTTGGGGGACCAGGACAGCGGCCTGCATTTCAGACAGGGGGTACGCGTCATTACCACGTTGCGTGTAGAGCCGGATGCGCTGCATGATGGCTGAGTTTTTTGACACCACAGCCCCGCCTCGCCCGGCGGTCAGAAGTTTGCTTCCCCCAAAACTGAATGCCCCCACATCGCCAATGGTGCCGGCTCTGCGACCATTGATCTCTGCCCCGGGGCACTGACACGCGTCTTCTACGACCGCAAATCCATGGAACCGTGCCAGATCGACAGCTTTGTCGATGTCCGCAAAGGTGCCATGAAGGTGAGAACAAATGACCGCGCGAGTTCGCTCACTGAGAGCTTGTTCGATCTGGCTGCAATCAATGCCGGGCGAATTGAATTGCGTATCGATCAGTACCGGCGTGGCTCCCAGCGCCAGGACATTCATGAAATTGGCTTTATAGTCGTAGGCAGCCATGATGACTTCTGTGCCCGGCTCAACGCCTACTGCTCGCAGGCAAAGCTCAATCGCAGTTGTGCCGCTGCTGCAAAGTTGAACGTTGTCCGCAAGCAGGTACTCAGCAAACTCCCTGCGGAACTGGTCACAATGGGGGCCATGGTATCTGCCCCAGGATCCATCGTGCAGCATCTGAAGGAAGACGTTTCGAATGGAATCGTCTGAAACCGGCCAAAGCGACGTGTCTAGCATAGGAGTCGTGCGAGTGTTTCTTCTGAGGTGATGGTTTGAATCGTCATTCTTCCGAAGCCCTCCATAGCCCTGAACCTGCGTGCGCAGGACAGAACATTCTGCATCACTTTTCGGTTCCGTTCGCCAGAAACATGACCACTGCAGCCAGGGCTAAAGCTGCTGTTTCAATTCTCAGAATCGTTGAAGGCCAGGAGATGGTGTTGGCCCCTGCATCCAGCAGCTGCTGGATTTCTGAATCTGTGAAACCACCTTCAGGCCCAATGAACAAGGTCACATTTTTCGAAGTTGGATCTGATACGCCGACCGTCGGTCGGAGGCCTGCTGACTTAATCTTGTCACCAGGGTGGGCGACCAGAAGCTGTTGTTGCTGAGACATCGCATTTTCAATTGCCGCAGACAGTTCAACAGGTGAACTGATCGTCATCAGGCGATTCCTTCCGCATTGTTTACACGCCGCAATGACATTCGCTTTGAGCTTTTCCTGTTTCGAATCGCCCGGATTGACGACGCTTCGTTCGGTTTGTGTGAGTATCAATTGGTGAACTCCAAGTTCCGTCAGTTTTTCCACCATCCACTTCAGGCGGTCCCCCTTTGGTGGCGCAGCGGCGACGGTCAATTCAACGCCATCGACGCAGTGGTCGGCGGTGTGCCGGGCTGTAATCGTGACGTCAGCGTGCTTTCGCGAGGTTGCTTCGATAATCCCCCGGGCCGACTGCCCGCATCCATCAAATATCTCAATTTCATCGCCAGCCTTCAGCCGCAGCACGTTGAGAAGGTGGTGAGCTTCGGCATCCGTGATTCGGATGCAGTCCTGTGAAAGAGATTCGGCAAAAACACGATTAGGCACGTGCGTCTTCCTGAGGATGAAGGATGAATCTGGAGTCCGGATTCTCGGCCCCGGCAGCACAGAGTTGTGAAGTCGGAATGGCCCCGCTATCGTTCCTGGCTCTTGATTCCTGAAAGGTACTTTCAGCACGCGACTCGTCTGGGGGACGATTTCTGGTGACGCGGTGACGGCCGAAATTTGTTGTTACCCGCGCATTCACGCGTTCGTTCCCTCCAGACAGATTGACAGGGGAGAGTCCGCACGAGTGGTGTGCGGCTTTCTTTTCCAGAGTATGAAAACCTCGCCGAACGGCACAACTGAAGGCAGGCAATAAAGCATGAAGCCAGTCCGAGATCCTGATCCGAATAAAGACTTCAGCACAGATCATTACAGGGAAATGGTCGCCGCGATCGTCAAGAGCCATAAGACGATCTGTTTTCGCGACGTTCACGCCATGGGCCGCGATATCCTCTCCCTACCGAATTTCGTCATCATGAGGCATGACGTTGAGTTCAGTATTCCGGCAGCGTTGCGGATGGCCGAAATCGAAGCCGAACATGGTGTGAGTGCAACCTATTTTCTTTTGCAGACAAGTGACTATAACTGCTTCGAGGAAGATGAAGCCGTCCTGATTCGTCGAATCCTTGAGCTTGGTCACGATATTGGGCTCCATTACGACGCTGCACTATTTGAACGTTTGGGGCTTGATCCGGAACGCACTGCGAAAGCTCAGCTGGATCTGTTCGAAGCGTTTTTTAACACCAAAATCCATGCCATGAGTTCGCATATGCCGATGCGATCCGGGAAGACATTTTCTCTTCCCGGTGTGATCGACACCTACGATCCACTGTTTTTGACCGAGATGAAGTATCTGAGCGACAGTACTCAGGCATGGCGGGAGGGCGTCGTCACCGGCGTTCTCGAAAAATACAATCATATCCACTTGCTGACGCACGAATACATCTGGCACCCGGGCGGATGGGACTGGTCTGCCTTATTGTTTGTTGAAGTTCAGGACAAATTTCAAAGGGCCTGGAAGCGAGCCGAAAACTTCATCAACATGTATCGCGAAGGACTTCGAATGCGCCAGACCAAAGATGCTCAGTTCAAACAACGTTACATGACCGACAACAAGTAAAACCAGGGGCAGACGACGATGACTTTGACAACTTTCCTGAGAACCTGCGCATCGTATCTGGTCGCCGCGCTGTTTGTGAGTTTCATAATGATCGAAACGTCGGTGGCTCAGCCACAATTCGTGCGCGCGGTGGAAGGAATTGCCGAGTTCAGGCTCGAAAACGGAATGCAGGTTCTCCTGTTTCCCGATCCTTCCCGTCCGACGGTAACGGTGAACGTCACCATTTTTGTCGGGTCTCGTCATGAAGGCTACGGAGAAGCGGGAATGGCGCATCTTCTTGAACACATGGTTTTCAAGGGGACACCCACTCATCCTGCAATTCCGGCCGACCTGGCGAAGCGGGGCGCACGGTTTAACGGAACAACCTGGCTCGACCGAACCAACTACTACGAAACTCTGAATGCCAGCGACGAAAATCTGGAATTCGCGCTGAAGATGGAAGCAGATCGCATGGTCAACAGCCTGATCAGGGCGGAAGATCTGGCCTCCGAAATGACGGTGGTGCGGAACGAATTCGAACGCGGTGAAAACAGTCCCCAGCGTGTTCTTATGCAGCGAATGACTGCAGTGGCATTCGACTGGCACAACTACGGCAAATCGACGATTGGAAATCGGGCAGACATTGAACGAGTGCCCGTTGAGAATCTGCGTCGCTTCTATCAGCGGTTCTATCAGCCTGACAATGCCATGTTGATTATTGCCGGCAAGTTTGACGTACAGAAGGCCATGCAGTTAACACAGCAGTACTTTGGAGCTTTGCCCCGGCCTGATCGTGAGCTCGACAAGACCTACACAGAAGAACCCGCTCAGGACGGAGAACGTTTGGTCACGGTTCGCCGAGTTGGTGAAGTGCCTATGGCGGGACTGCACTATCATCTGCCAGCAGGCGGTCACCCCGATTTTGCTGCAGTTGATGTGCTGACTGGAGTCCTTGCAGGTGAACCATCCGGTCGACTGTACGAAAGCCTCGTCAAGCGACGCATCGCTGCATCCATGTACGGGACAACATTCGCAGCGCACGACCCCGGAAGCCTGATCCTACTGGCGGACGCAGCACAGGGGGTCGATGGAGGAACTGTGCTACAGGCCCTGATTGATACTGTGGAAGGATTCGCAAACAATCCCATAAAGCCTGAAGAAGTAGAACGCGCTCGACAGGAACTGCTGAAGCAGCGCGAACTGCGTTTTAACGATTCCTCCTCCGTCGCCGTTGAGCTGAGTGACTGGGCCGCGCAGGGCGATTGGCGGTTGTACTTCCTGTATCGTGACCGCCTGGAAGCCGTTACCGCTGATGACGTCCAGCGCGTGGCTGTCGAGTACCTTCAGCGTTCCAACAGAACGGCCGGGCTGTTCGAACCAACGCAGGCCCCTGAACGAACCGCGATTCCCGAAACGCCGAACCTGCAGGCAATGATTGGCGACTACAAGGGCCGCGAAGAAGTGGCTCAGGGAGAAGATTTCGATGCCAGTCCGGCGGCGATTGAAGCCCGCCTTGAGCGGGAGACACTCACATCAGGCATCAAGGTCACTCTGCTTCCGAAAAAGACCCGTGGCAACTCTGTCATCATGCGTCTGACACTTCGATACGGAAATCTGGAGGCCCTCACGGGCAAAGCGGTGGCCGCTGAATACCTCGGCCAAATGCTGATGCGAGGGACGGAGAATATGACTCGCCAGCAGATCAGCGACGAACTGGATAACTATCGAACACGAATGTCCGTCAGCGGATCCCCCGGAAATCTTTCGATCAGCATTCAGACCACGCGAGAGAATCTCGTACGTGTCATGGGGATCATGGAAGAGGTGTTGCGGCGGCCGACTTTCCCCGCCGAAGAACTGGAGCTGATTCGTGAAGAGCAGATTTCCGGAATTGGACAACAGCTCACCGAACCCACTGTAATTGCTTCAAATGCTGTGCAGAAAAAGATCAGCCCCTATTCCGCAGAGGACCCGCGTTTTGTCGCATCCATGCAGGAAGAGCTGGAGCGAGCCAAAGCAGTGACCGTGGATCAGGTCAGGGATGTCTACAACCAATTGGTCGGCGCCAGCGTCGGAGAATTAACCATTGTTGGTGATTTTGACGCCGACAAAGTGCTGCCCGTGGTGGATCGGATCACGAATGGATGGAAATCGAACGTTGCGTTCGAACGTCTCAGTCGAGAGGCCGTCAGTAACGAAACGGGTACCTTTGAACAAATCAATACGCCTGACAAGGCGAATGCTGCGTACTTTGCCGCGTTAACGATTCCGATCAGCGACGACCACCCGGACTACCCGGCGCTGGCCGTCGGAAACTTTATTCTGGGTGCCAACGGTTTGTCATCAAGATTAGGAAACAGGATCCGGCAGAAGGATGGATTGTCATACACCGTGCAGTCGAACCTTCAGGCAGCTTCAGGTGATCCTCGGGCAGTCTTCTACATCTTCGCAATCTCCAACCCTGACAATGCTCAGAAAGTACACCTGGCTGTGCAGGAGGAGCTGGATCGGTTGTTGAAAGATGGGATCACCGCAGAGGAGCTTGAAGATGCCCGGAAAGGTTACCTGCAACAGCAGGAGGTGCGTCGAACCAGTGACCGAAGCCTGGCTTCGATGCTCGAATCGCTGTCGTTTTACGACCGTGACCTGAGCTTTGTCGGAGATTTCGAATCAAAAGTCGCAGCGTTGACGGTTGAAGATGTCAACAGTGCACTGAGAAAGCATATTCAGCCACAGCGATTGTACACAGTTTCCGCAGGTGATTTCGCAAAGGGACCTGCAGCCGCAGATGCACCGGCTGCCGGGAATTAGCCAGATCATGGCGGTGCAACAGGGGCGGAGGTGACCTCGGAATGGAGAATTCTGTGGTCACCTCAGTGCGTTTCTGTTGTGATTGTTGAGACTGTGTCAGTCTCGAGGGGTGAAAAATGTGCAGAACGGCCGCCATTTTGACGATCACGCTGGAAAAAGCATCGTCGGTTGGCTAACCTGCCGGGCTTGTTCGACCGAGGATGGACCCGGTTGGCCTTTTGTCGCGACGTAACGTCATTTGAGTTCAGTACTTAGACTATGCCAAACTCCAAGTCAGCAGAGAAATCTCTTCGCCAAAGTCTCGTTCGACGAGATCGAAATCGTACGCAGCGTTCAGCACTGCGAACCCGCTTGAAGAACTTCCGTTCGTTCCTGGCTGGCAGTCCTTCTCAGGAAGACGCTGACAAACAGTTTAGCCTGGTTGTGAAAGCTTTGGATCAGGCTGCTGCGAAGGATCTGATTCACAAGAATACAGCCTCACGCACCAAGTCTCGTCTGGCAGCCCTGAAGAAGAAGACATTCGTGGGCTAAATGCTCCGTTTCGATGATGATTGAAATTTGTGGCTGCGATCATATCAGGTGATCGCAGCCATTTTTCTTTGTGAGGCAACGTTCTTTGTGAGGCAATCATGCAGTTTCAAATCCCCGAAGTGCCTCTTGCTGTCCTGGATCAGATCCCCAGCCCGGCTCTTGTTGTTTTTCGAGATCGCGTTGTCTCCAATATCGAAAGTATGATTCGAGTGGCGGGCGACCCAGCCCGACTTCGGCCACACTGCAAGACTCATAAGATGTCTGCCGTGGTTCGGATGCTGATTGATCGTGGCGTCCATAAGCATAAGGCCGCGACAATTGCGGAAGTCGAGATGCTTTTCGACGCCGGAGCGCGGGATGTGTTGCTTGCTTACAATCCGGTGGGGCCGAACATAGGCCGAATCGTAAAGCTTGCAGAAAAGTTTCGGGACCGGACTCTCTCTGTCAATTGTGATGATGAGGGACCTTTACGTTCGCTCTCTGCGGCATCAGACCAATCAGGCATAACCATCGGTGTCTTTCTTGACCTCAACGTCGGTCAGAATCGTACGGGTGTATCGCCACTTTCGCAGAAAGCGAAGGACCTGTATGCGTTAATACGTGGTTTGCCGGGCATTCAACCGAGGGGCTTTCATGTTTACGACGGGCACCAGCGAGATGCCGATATTGAACAGCGTCGCGCTGCAGTTCAGGAGGTCTGGGGACCAGTCCTTGAACTTCGCTCCCACTGCGAGACCGCTGGGTTTCCGGTCGCGGCGATGGTCTGCGGTGGAACACCAACGTTCCCCGTTTATGCCTCGATGACTGATGACGGCATTGAGCTGAGTCCCGGCACATGCGTCTTTCACGATGCCGGATATGGCAGCCACTTCCCCGATTTACCGTTCACTCCCGCTGCAGCCGTTCTATCGCGTGTCGTGAGTCGTCCAGCTCCCGATCTCGCTACGCTGGATGTCGGCAACAAGGCAATTGCCGCTGACCCACCGCGTGGACAGCGTGTCTATCTGCCAGTGGCTCCCGACGCCCAACAAGGCGCACACAACGAGGAACACCTCGTTCTGCAATCGGACAGTCTCAGTGCAATGCAGCCCGGAGATCACGTCTGGGCCATCCCCGTTCATATCTGTCCGACAAGCGCGTTGTATGATCACGTCGTCGTGATTGAAGATGGTCAGTTGGTAGACGACTGGCCCGTAACAAGTCGTAATCGAAAACTCACGATCTGAAACAGGTCGATCGGATCCGCCCTGAATCTGAAGGAACCAAGTTGTGTTGTCGCGAAGAAAGCCAATTCCCCTCTACCTGGAAGAGGAACAGAGAGAAGGGTTGCGCGCAGCCGGGAAGTTCAACGCCCAGTTGATGGATTTCCTTCGCCCCCATGTCAAAGTTGGCGTGACAACGGATGAACTCGATCGACTGGCAAACCAATACACCCTGGACCATGGTCATACGCCGGCTTGCCTCGGCTACCACGGCTACCCTAAGACGATTTGTACGAGTGTCAATGAGGTTGTGTGCCACGGGATTCCAAACGAACGCCCGCTTCGCAGTGGCGATATCGTCAATGTGGATGCCACCACGATCGTTAATGGATGGTACGGCGATCAATCCGAAACGTTCCTGATCGATACTGTCAGCCCGGCAACAAAACGGCTCGTGCAGACAACCTTCGACTCACTCTTCGTCGGAATTCGGGCCTGCACACCCGGCTGTTCCGTTTTGACGATTGGAAAAGTCATCCAGGCGTATGCCCAGAAGGCAGGCTATTCGGTCGTGCGGGAGTATCAGGGGCACGGCATTGGTCGAGACTTTCATCAGGAACCCGGTATTCCCCATTTCCCCTCACTGACGTCCGGACGAGACATCCTTCATCCGGGAACATGCTTCACAATTGAGCCAATGCTGAATATCGGCAATTGGAAAACTCGACTCGATAAACGCGACGGCTGGACGGTCAGAACGGTGGACGGGTCATTGTCGGCTCAGTTTGAACACACCATCCTGATGACTGAGGATGGGCCGGAAATCCTGACGATGACTGAACACGGACCACAGGAAGGTCATGTCTTCTAAGCTAACAGCATGTTGACAAACGGGACTGGCTCAAGAGCAGGAGACCTTAAAACACGACGGCTTAAAGTCGTCCTGCGTGCCTGTCCCGGTTTTTCAACGGACAGCTAAGCCCGGCCTGTACACCGCGTCGCTGCGGTGAAAGGGCTGGCCGAAATCCGCTGAACCAATGACATTGCTTACGCAGCGCGTCGTTGTTGTTGTGGCATGGCCTCGATTGGCAAACGAACCAGGTCGTGAATGCTGCCATGGACCGGCACCGTATGCGTTTCTTCCCCCGCAGCAATCACTTTCGCTCTGATGGGGCTGGTTGGGCCCAGCATTGTCGAAATGACCTGCCCGTTCACGGTGGCATTCGCTGTCATCTGAAGACGACACCGCTTGAGAATCAATGCCAGCGCTGTTTTGATTTCAGCCATTGCCAGCGGTGCCCCGATACACATTCTCGGTCCCGCCCCGAACGGCAGATATTCGTACGGTGACGGTGAAATCGTCTTCCACCAATCCGGTTGAAACTCGTCAGGAGATTCGAACAGATCCGGGCGATGGTGCGTGATGTATTGACTAAACACCACCGGCGTACCAGGCGAAAGACGAATTCCATTCAGCGTTACTGGTTCCGCAACGATCCGCTGTGAATACGCCGAGGCTGGGAGCACCCGCATGCTCTCTTTGATCACGTGCTCCAGAAATTCAAGACGATCCAGCTCTTCGATTGTCGGACGTTCGCCGTGTACGTGCTCAGCAACTTCACCTGAAACACGCTGCATGATTTCGGGATGTTGTGCCAGCAGAAATAACGTCCAGCTGAACGTATGAGCTGTCGTCAAATGCGCAGCCGCAAAAAGAAGAGTGGCGTGGCCCGTCAGTTTTTCATCACTGAGCTGCTGGCTCGAAGCCTGTGCATGAAACAGAAGGCTCAGCACATTCGGCATCTCGTGCTGCTGGTTTCGGTGCTTGTGGAAAAGTGTCTGAATGGAGTTTTCCAGTTCATCTGCCATCTCCAGAAGTTCATCGTACTTGCTGTTAAACTGCGGGCCCGAAACAAGCGCACCCATGCCAACTTCATGGTTCTGGTGGACCCATCGATCAATCATGTGCCCCAGCTCATGTGCGAATCCGGCATCATCCAGCCCAAACAGTAACGCGCTCGTCATGCGGAGCATGAACTGAACCATCTCAACGTTCAAATCCCGCTCACTTCCGGGATGCCAGTCCTTCAGCAGGTCCTCTGTCAGGCGGCAGATTGTCGGGTGATAGCCCGGCAGCACTTTCTTGCTGAAGACATCTTTCAAAATTCTCCGTGTGTCTCGATGTTCGGCACCGTTCTGGCTGAGCAATCCTGAAGTAACTCGCCGCTGAGCAGACTTGCGACTGCCGCGAACGGCAAAAAAGCGAGAATGAAAGGAGTTGCTGTCGGTCAGAACCTGGCGATTCAGCTCTGGTGAAAAGACGAACGCCAGACGCTGTGACTCCTGTTCCATGACAGCGATATCGCCGTGTCGGCGGTGCAACTGACGCATGCACTCAACCGGGTCTTCCGGGAACTGCAACAACGATTCGTGCGAAACAGGTGCGGCGGGACGTAGTGGGATTGATTGAAAATCGGCCATCATCGCGTCTTCCATGACGGAGCAGGTCATCGACCTGAATGTGTTGAACTTCGCTCGACCGAGCAACTTCTGTCCCTGAAGTGATTCGGTCGGACTTTGAATGTGCAGGGAAACAACGGACTTTGAATCAAAACGCGTCCACTCCCCAGCGGACGATCCGGGGAGCTTAGCAGAATCCAGCGCAATAGAAAATTGCATTCCGGAACAGGAACGGTCAAAAATATCCCGCCCACATCACCGTTGCCGAGCGATTCGAATGCTTTCACAAGCCTCGGAAAAGCGAGGAACCGGCTTTTTCCACGAATTCATGGGTCGCTCAATCCGGAAAGGCTGTGATTGCCCGTTTCTGGTCATGCTACTACGGCCGAAGGCGCTGATTCTGGCGCAGCAATGAACGCCGCGGCCTTCTGAGCGGTTGCCAGGTCCTGAGGCAGCGTGAGTGCCTTCTCAGCGCGAGCGAGCACGATTTCGGCCTGGGCGACCGCCGCTGCGCGAATCGATGGATTGCTGGTTGCGGTGAGTGACTGAAGGACCTTGAGCAACCGCACGATGACTTCAACTGTGCCTGCTCCATCGCGGGCGATAGCTGCAAAGGCGTCGTCGAACATGTCGGCCATGGATAATTCGGGGACGGCCACGCGGTCGAATTGAACTTCCGGGTCTTTGTCTTGCTGTTCCTCCCCACATTCGTGCCAGGCCAGAAACAAACGCAACTGCGTGTGCGTAACGTCGATCGCAGTCCCGGGATCATTGACCGCCGGAGAAAGTGCGCGACTGGCAATTTCAGAAAGCACTATCAGCCCGAATCGCGGATCCTCGTCGAAGACACGGGCGTCACCGATGACAAACGCAGCGGAAACGGCGTTGAGTTCTTCACTGGAAACGCTCTCCGATGCATCTGAAACGATCCAGGCAACCGGGCGGCCCGGCATACAGAAAGTCCCCGGTAACGCGGTCACCAGCACTTTCAGCTGAGATTGATCCGCCTGCTCCTGAAGGGCGACGGTATTAATCCGCTGTACGTACCCAATCGAATCGCCATAAACGGGCTGACTGCCCTTCGGTGGATCGAAGACCGCAATCCCCCCGAGACGAGGAGACGACTTTCGCTTCTGAATGGCGGCCTTCGCTGCAGCTTCGACTTTGTCGATGGTGTATCCCAGGCGTCCGAGACGTGCGATGCTGTCGACCCACCAGATGAATGACAGGATCACAATGGCAAAGACGGTTGTGGTCAGGACGAACAGGACAAACAGACTGGCCTTTCCTTCGAAGTGCCCGTTCATTAATGCAACAATAGCGACGACGCTGTAAATAAACGCCCCGATAAACACGGACAGCGCATTCTGTGAAACATCATCGGCGATAATCAGAGGAAAGGACCGCGGCGTGGCAGAACTGCTGGCCGACGTGTAAGCGGAGACCATCGAACCGACAGAGAACGTGGCCATCACCAGCATACTGGACGCCATGATCTTCAGAAGAGCCTCTGTCGACTCTTTCGAAAACTCGGGCAGGAAACGGCCGAGGTCCGTCATGTCCAGAAGGCTCGCCAGGTAGACTGCGATGATCGAAAGCACGCAGATGCCGAGCGGTTTGATCCATAGACGCTCATGGAGCCGCTTGATGACAAAACTCAGTTGATCCCACATCGAATCGATCGATTCTTTCGGTTTTGCACCACGCTTCACCACCATCGCGGCAGTCATCTCCGCGATAAAATCCACAGCATTCAGGACGAACTCAGGAATGATATCCGTGACATGCTCGGTCAGCCAGAGAAAACGTCATTCCGGGGACTGACTGATTCGTGAAGAAAGGTCCGCGGCAGGGGACGCGTACGTTTGGTCGGCATCCGTGGATACTGAATGACTTCGCATGATGCAAATTCGCCGTGGGTTTCATTTGAGTCGGCCTTCGAGTTGGCACCGCAGCAACAAAGGATTGCGGAAAACCACGCGTGATCCGGGCATCACTGCCCGCCCCGGTTCCTGCTCCGGCAGGGACAGAAGAACAAAGTCGACGAGCAGCCGTGGACAAGCCAAGTTCGTTTGAAACCATCAGACATCGGCCGGCGCATCCAGAGCAGGGTGCGGCTGCTTCAGTCCCTTCGGCACCGGAGGTGCCGTAGCGTCTCCGTCAGACTCATGCGCACCAGCCGGGCAACATACAGCGGACAAGGTGAGATCTGAACTTAAAAGTCACGCAGGATGGGCACGACTTCGGTTTGAATCGGCCCTCCGGTCACTTCGACTTCTCCATTCGCATGAATGCAGACGTCAATTTCGCTTCGCACCCCGAACTCCGGCAGATAGATACCGGGTTCGATTGTGAACAGAGTTCGCGGAAGGATCAGTCGCGTTTCGTGAGTCTCCAGATTGTCGATGTGCGTGCCATTTCCGTGGGTCTCCTGAGCCATATTGTGCCCGGTCCGATGACAGAATTGGGGGCCGTAACCAGCTTTTTCTATGACTCCGCGTACAGCATCATCCACTTCCCATCCCTGTAACGGACGTCCCTGAGCGAACGCAGACTTCACACATTCGATACCCGCATCGCGCCCCGCCGCGACGATCCTGAAGATTTTGGTGTACTGCTCCGGAACTTCTGTTCCGACGAAGCCGGTTCGCGTGAGGTCACTGTAAATGCCGCCGGGCTTGTCCATTTTCGCCCATAAATCAATCAGCACAAAACTACCCTGTCGGATGGTTGTGTCCGTTCCTGTGCCGGTTTCGTAGTGAGGATTGCCACCATTCGGGCCAACCCCGACGATGGGAGCGTGATATGTCGTCAGGCCGTTCGCGTGAAAGTGCTGCATAATCGCTTCGCGCACTTCCAGTTCCTCCACGCTTCCCCTGGCACGAACGTTGTCCGCGATGAACTTCCATGCCAGATCAAAGGCAGCCGTTGTATGTTTTGTCGCCTCGTAGTGCAGTTGCAGCTGTTGATCTGTAAGCGCCGATTCAAAAAGTGAAATCATGTCCCCGGAGGATGCGACATCGCAGCCGAACGAACGCACTAACTCTACGGTTCCGGCATCGACACGAGACACATAGGGATTTGCATTTCGCGGCGAGTACTCCATGGCAACTCTTCCAGAACCAGCAACCATTTGCTGAACCCCGGCTTCAAAATCCTGCCACTTCAGGTAGATGATCTTTTCACCGGGGAGATGATCCAGTACGTCCGATTCGATCCTGTGCACAAGTCGGACAGGCTGCCCCTCAGCAGGTACAAAGTAAGCGTACCGCCGAGACCCGCTGAAGCCTTCCGGCATCTGCAGCACTCGTTGGGCGAGTATGTTGCTGCCGCGGAAATCGTAAAGAAACCAGCCATCGAAGCCGAACTGGCGAATTGCCGATTGAATTGCATTGAGGTCAAACATGGCCTGGTTTCGATTTCACGATGGAACGAATTGAGGATGGAACGCCACCAACGGTCGGGCAGTGATTTTCGGAATCTGCAGAACGACACCGCCCCGTATGCTGACTGGAGCGGCAAATGATGTTGCTGAAAGATTCTTCTGGTGACCTAACCGTTACCGAGTTCAACAATCTGCAGCAGCTGCGCCTTTTCCGGCTCGGCAACGTCGCTGTGACAAGTCGCTTTACCAGACTCCGCTCCCATGGTTTTGCGAGTCTTCGAAGCAAGCCGATGAATCTCTTCTGCAGAAAGCACTCCGCGCTTCTGCAGGATTTCACGCTGTTCGTCCGTTAGGGCCGCCGTCACACGAGCTTTGTCCCACTGATATTCCTGCTCTTTCCCACTGGCAAACTGCTGAATCTCTTTGCTGATTCGGACACTGCACCAGTCGTGGCCGCACATTGCACAGAAATCCGTGTCGACATCCAGATCCTCGTCATGGTACGCGCGGGCGATATCCGGATCGAAGCTCAAATCAAAATGCTTCTGCCAGTTCAGCGCGGCACGAGCCCGAGTCAATTCGTCATCGCGATCGCGGGTCCCGGGAATCCCCAGCGCCACATCAGCCGCATGTGCCGCAATCTTGTAGGCGATACAACCCTGCTTGACGTCGTCTTTCTTGGGCAGTCCAAGATGCTCCTTGGGAGTTACGTAACACAGCATACTGGCACCATGCCACGCTGCACTGGTGGCCCCGATGCAACTGGTGATGTGATCATATCCCGGGAACATATCCGTCACCAACGGACCAAGAACATAGAAAGGAGCACCGTGGCAGAGGCGACGCTGCAGCTTCATGTTGAATTCGATCTGGTCCAGGGGCACATGGCCTGGTCCTTCAATCATAACCTGCACGCCCTTGCGCCACGCCCGCTCTGTTAATTCTCCGAGCGTTGAGAGTTCCGCAAGCTGTGCCAGGTCGGTCGCATCCGCCAGTCCGCCTGGTCGCAACCCGTCGCCGATGCTGAACGTCACATCATACTCGCGCATGAGGTCGCAGATATCTTCCCACAATGTGTACATGGGGTTCTGCTGACTGTGATGGATCATCCATTTGGCCAGCAACGAACCACCTCGACTCACAATACCGATCAGGCGGTCTTTGACCAGGCGAAGATGTTCCTGCAGAACACCTGCGTGGATTGTGAAGTAATCCACACCCTGTTCAGCCTGATGACGCAGTGAATTCAGGATGATTTCACGGTCCAGGTCTTCAATGCGGCGTCCGATGATCATCGAGTAAATGGGAACGGTACCAATCGGAACACGGCTATTCTGAATGATTGCGTCACGGCAGGCATCGATGTCTCCTCCTGTCGAAAGATCCATGACAGTGTCTGCTCCCCAGCGTTCTGCCCACTGGAGCTTTTCAACTTCCTCGAGCGTGCCCGATGAAACGGGTGACGCCCCCATGTTGGCATTGATCTTCGTCTTCGATGCGCGACCGATGCACATGGGCTTCAATTGATACTTCAAGTGGTTCCTGTTTGCCGGGATCACCATTCTGCCGGCTGCGACTCATCTCGAATCTGCTCCGCAGTCAGGTGTGTTTCACACTCTGCCACGCGTTGCATTTCAGGGGTCACAATCCCGCAGCGTGCAGATTCCAGTTGGGTTACCGGGGTGAAGCCAGCTGGCGGTTGCCATGCTTCGGCCTTTTCGTAATTCGTTTCGTAACCCGACTTCAGAACCCAGCCTTGCGGCATAAAGTCCCACGCCGTTTTGTCGGACGGGCCCGGCATCCCGGGAGTATCGGGAGACGAATATGTCATCGCGCCATTTCGACCGGGAGCAATCTGAGCTGCCTGTGAAAAGCTTCCGGGAGTTGTTCCTGCATGCGTGCTGCTGGGATCAGGGGCAACTACCGGTGGCAGAAACTTTGACACGCGTTCAATATGGTCAATATGGTCGATGGTCATGGTCGCAACTTTGCTTGGAGATCGTGCAGAATCGAACGCTGTCGGTCATCCCAACGGCGTGTTCTGGCAAATCGTAGTTGCATCAGCCTGATTTGCAACGAGCGCAGTGACGTTACAGGATGGTGTTTCGATATTCGTCGGGGCGTCTCAATTTGATGCCAGACGGGATCGAGTCAGAAAGAGTCGGCTTTCAGGCGGGATCATCCCACACAAGCATCAAGACTCTGCCACACCGAAGCGTTGCTTTCTTTGCGGAACTGATACAGATCCCCATCAAGCAGTTCGTCTCAATCTGCAAGAGAAACCTGCGCCGTGCTGTCCGATTCGGCCGAGTTCTTTGGCGTCGATAATTCGAACAACAATGATTTGTTGTCCGTGAACGGTGTCACTCCGCGATACGCCCAGGTGATTCTGCCATCTGACTGAATCAAAAATGTTCCATGCTGTCGAACTTCATCACTGGCAGCGTCCGCCGGCTTGTGACAACCGAATTGATACGCAATCTGATCATCAGGGTCAGAAAGCACCAGAAAATCAAACTTCCCGTATTCTTCGTAGGATTTATTTGTTTGCTCAATCGTATCGGGACTGACGGCAACGATTTTTGCCCCGAGTTCGTGGAAGTAGCCGAGATCATCGTTGAGCGCATACAGCTGGGCGACACAGTGGCTGCAGGCGTAACCATAATAAAAAACAAGTACGACCGGACCATCCTTCAACACATCCGCCAGACGGTACGTGTTTCCATCAGATCCCATCAACTCAAAATCAGGCGCCTGCTGGTCGAGAAGGACATGAGGCTGCGATTCAGCCGGTTGAAAGTCATTGTCCGAAAGCAGTGTCTTCAATTCGACAGAAATCGGACGAGCATTGACTGCGGTCAGAAATGCCCGGGCGTCTTCTTTGACGTTGCCAGTCGAGACTAAACCATACTTCAGACAGATCTGTCGACATTGTTCCAGAAATGCCTGATTGGTTGGCGCCCCCTGTGGAACACTTACGTGGTAAATCAGCACGGCGGCGTAAAGCAGAGCGATGCCGCCTAACAACCAGAGCAATGGCTTGTTATTCACAGCACGTTCCAGGCCCGGTGGGCTGGCATTTGCATCGTCAGCCTCCAGCTGTAAATCCGACACATCGTGCGATCGTGAAATATTTGACGACTCAGCCATCCAGGTTTGCTCCACAGTCCGGAGTGATGGTGTCGCTGTGCTTTGAATCCGGATTCACACCAGAATCAACAAGTTGCCAATCCGTTGACGAGCCTTTCGCCTGCCGTCCGTGATTGGCAATGCGAAACATGGGCGAAATTGATCAAGGCCGCAGAGAAAAGGATTTGAATTCGGACTTCAGAAAGCCAAAAGCCAAAACCCAACAGCAGCCCGTTGAAAATCCTGCTTGCAGGGAACCCGATGCGTCAGGGAGGGAGAGGTGGGCCGACTTCTCGGAAACTTCATCCCTCGCTAACGCGTCGGGTTCCTTTTCAACCGGCTGTCAGACCCGCTTCGATGAGCCACGTCAACAGCGCTCTGCTGACAGTGTTCGACATCTGTCATGTTTGTGTCAACTGCTCCCCAGGGGACGTCTCACGTTCGAAGAAGACTTCTCGCGCCCGGGAAGCCGGGAAAGCCCGGGATTGGCAAAAAATGCGGTTTCAGAGCTCGAACCTGCAATCAGCCCACTGCCCGAAGTTCTCTTCCACACTCACTCTCAGCACCTTCAGACCACTATTTCCGGGGAGACAAAGTCGGTCGATCAGGCATCGACCAATCCACTGGCCGATCAGTTCGGCTGTGGTGTTCACCACGGGAAGAATCCGACAGTCTTCCACTGGAAATACCCAGCGTCTGGCCTCAAAAGTGGTCTCAACTTCGCGGCCGTCCGGCGAAACCTGCACGCGGATCGCTGGATGGTACTCCGGCAGAATCACACTGTGGTCCAGTTGCTGGACGATGGCCTGCAAATTGTCTCGCAGGGCGATGAAGTCAAACACATAGGAATTCTCGTCGAGTGGGCCCTCAATTGCTGCCTCCACGCGCCAGTTGTGTCCATGCAACCGTTCACAAACGTTACCGTTGAACGTAATAAAATGGGCCGCACTGAAGACAAGTGAGTCCTTGATGACGCGAACACCAAAATGGCATTCACGAGGATTTGAATTCCGGGATTGGCAGGATTCAGACTCAGCAGCGTGTTCAGAATTCATTTTCAGGGTTCATTCTCGGAATGATCGAGCTCGCGATAGATTGGCAGGTGTCGGTAATAAACCTCAAGGGTCAGGATACTCAGCGCCGTCTGGTAGATCCTGCCTCCGGAGCTTCCGTGCGGATCGGTCACATCCCAGCTGCCTGCACCGGGCCCCTCACTGACCTGAGTCTCCACCAGCCACGGACGCATCTTTCCATTCCAGTTGTCCCATGCCTCACCGCCGAAATGATGCATCACCTGGGAAGCATAATAGTTGTAATAAACATCCTGTCGACTTGGTCCGATGGCAGAAAGTCGCTCAACGCCGCGAACGAGAGCCGGGTGCTCACGCTTCCAGCCAAGATACATCTGGCACAGCAAACCCACAGCACTCATCGACGGCGTCGGGCCTCCTCGATCGGCCATGTATTTGTAGCTCGCGCCGTCGTCCACTTCGACAGATCGCAGGAAGAGCCGAATCTTTCGTGTGACACCACGGTCGATTCGGATCTGACTGGCCTTGGCACTTTGCAGCGCCATCACCTGCCAGCCGACAACGGACGTGTCTCCCTCCGTATTTGGAGAGTATCTCCAGCCCCCTGATTCCCGATCCTGCGCT
>JAWKTX010000028.1 GCA_041398825.1 Planctomycetaceae bacterium
TCCTGAAAAAGACAGGAGCCACTTTGATTCACCCTTTTGATAATCCCGATGTGATCGCAGGGCAGGGCACTGTCGCTCTTGAACTTCTGTCACAACTGAATCGCATCGATGCCGTCATCTGTCCTGTTGGAGGCGGGGGGCTACTTTCAGGAACGTTGACCGTCATCAAAACACTGCGGCCTGATGTCGCAGTCTATGCCGCAGAACCCGAATGGGCGAATGACTGTGCTCGAGGAATGAAGTCTGGTCGAATCGAGCTGAATGACCGATTCGACACGATTGCCGACGGATTGCGAACACCTCTTGGTCAGCTGACATTCCCAATCATTCATTCACTGGTCGATGATGTCCTTCTGGTGGACGAAACTTCCATTATTACCGCTACGCAAACGATCAAAAGAGAATTGCGAGTGGTGGCGGAACCATCCGGTGCAGTCCCATTGGCTGCCATCATGCAGCATCGCGAACTTTTTTTGGGCAGGCACGTTGCCGTTATTATCTCGGGCGGAAACATTGACCCAACCAGTCCTGCCGCCTGATTGCAGATTCACATCTACAAACGGGCTTGTGGAAACCGGGTTGCCGGCGAAAATGTCAAACCCCGTTTCAGTCAAATGTGAGGGACAAGTCTCGCGATAATTGACGAAGGTCCTGAGATTCAGTTTTGAGATTCAGACGAATCTGCCGCACAGTTGAACCGCCTTCAGTTCCCACACGACGTACCAACCAACTACGGTCGAGTGACAAATTCATCGACCGCAAACAAGGCCCTTGCAATAGTCATCCAGGCAGCAACTTCCGTATGGTCAACGGCGGCCGGGATTTCACCTGAACGCCCCAGCAGATCATCGACCTGCTGCCCGTTAGACTGAAATCGCTCCCGCTGCTTCTGCAGGAAGAGATTGAGGTCCGCCAACTCAGATTTCTCCGGAACGCGCGTCAGTACTCGTCGGAAGAGCATTTCCAGTCGAATTGAATCGAGGTCCGGATGACTCTCAGTGGCAGGAAGATCCGCCAGAAGATGAACGGCAGCGTGCTTTGCAAGATCCACAAACATGACATCATTCATCAATGTCAGTGCCTGCAGAGGAGTATTTGATCGGTCTCGCTGAGCGATGCAGGATTCACCACCAGGGCCATCGAAGGTCGTCACCATTGCGAATGGTGCCGTGCGTTTGATCATGGTGTAAATACTTCGTCGATAGCGATCTTCTCCTCCACTGACATTCCATTTCGGGCTGCCAAAAGCCACTTCTGTTATGCCCGCCGGCTGCAGAGGCATAACGGGCGGCCCTCCTTTTTTCAGTGAAAGAACCCCGGAAGCGCTCAACACAGAGTCACGAATAATCTCCGCCTCCAGCCTCAGCCGGGGCATATAGGTCAACAATCGATTTTGCGGATCGCTCACTGCTGCGTCGTGCCTGTATACTGAGGCCTGCCTGTAAGTGGAGCTGCTGACAATCCTCCGATGCAATGACTTGATCGACCATGCATCATCCTGCACAAATGTAACCGCAAGCCAATCCAGAAGTTCAGGGTGATCCGGAGGCGATCCCTGCAATCCAAAGTCATCGACAGTCTCTACGATGCCGCGACCGAAGAAGGTAGCCCAGTGGCGATTAACAACCACTCGCGATGTCAGGGGATTCTCAGCACGAACGATCCACCGAGCAAACTCGAGCCGGTTCGCAGGCTGGTCGACCGGCCAGGAATGCAGAACGTCTGGCGTGCCCGGCGTGACCGATTCTTCCGGTTGTAAATACTCTCCGCGATGATGACGAAATGTGGGTCGAGGATGATTCTCCGGGCGTTCGCTGAACACAAGAGTCGACATCGAATCCGGACGCCGTTGCAGATTCCGAATCTGTTCCACTGGCTCGCGCAGTTTCGGCGAATCGAACAGGAACTGCTGAAACAGACGGTTCTGGTCCTCCACGCTCAGATCACTCAAAGGGGCTCGCAAAAGCTCCTCAATGTCTGAGGCGTAGTCGGTCGCTTTGGGACCATGTTGCGACTGACAACCTGAAAACCGGAAGCGTCCCAGAGAACTGGCGAAGTGCCGACCGAATGACATTTGGATACGGATCGGTTGACCTGCCTCGATCGGCTCCTTCAACTGAAAAACGGCGACATGCCTCTCTCCCTGCCTGCCGTGCACAGACCAGCCGGTCTGAATATCCCCATCAATGGCTTCCTTTGCAGTGGCCGGATTGTTGCCAAAACGATTCTGGGCATAGGTTTCACTGGCGTCTTCAATGGAGTGTTTTCCGTTAGCCGAAAAGACTTCGAACTCGGTCAGAAAAAAATCACCCAGAGTTCCCTCGTAGTACGTCGAGCCGGGACCTCGATTTGGTAAACGTTCATCCGGTAACGCCTCGAGCCGAATTGCAGTCACGACATGGTCTGCAGGAGCCAGTGTGATTTGATAGTCGTCTCGCTTCGCCGTATCGCCGGACGCGAAGATGGAATCGTCTGATTCGATCGTCAATATGGGCAGATTGGAGGTTGCAGAGGTAGGATGGAGGATTGCCCAGCTCACTGCATTGGCTCTGGCCTCCTTCAGCCAGTCGTCATACGACGTCTGGATGGATGCCTGACGACGCTGCTCAATTTCATCTGCTGACAATTGTCGCGCCAGATCGATCTGAAAATCGCCGATCGAATGTGAACTACCATGCTGTTGAGACAGTGAAACCACAAGCTGTAGCTGAGCGTCCTGCCCCACGGCCAACTGTCGAACTTCGCTGACAGCGGACTGCTTTAATCGAAACGACGCTTCAACGTCTTTCGGAATTCCCTTCGGTCCATGAAGCCCCCAACCAGTGGATGAATCACCATCGAATGAACGTGCGAGCTCATAACCAGACTGTTCGACCGTCGACGTGGCGGATTCAATCGGAAGTTCAATTAAACGGACATTGTTGTCTTTCGGCTGGTCGAGCTGTGATGTTGCAGTGATCAGCTTTGCCTGAACCTTGATTTCACTTAATACAAAATTGCCGCCGGAGGAATTGCCCGGGCCCGGACGGCGGCCCCGTGTTCGGAAGTGCAAATTCACTGTGTCGAAATCAATTGTCTCCGGAGTCAGCCGGACGACATAGGTCGGTCGATCGGGTAAATGAGAAGGGGCAGGCGACAGCCAACTGTCATCAAGTTGTCGAATCGAGGCTGGTCCCGACTGTGGGGAAGCATCATCAGGAGAAATGTCCGGCGAATTGATCCCGGAATCTGCTTGAGAAGCACCCAGCGCATCAGCTTTTATCAACGTTGCCGGGATCGACACACTCGAGACCACCGGCCATTTGTCGGCAAGATTCCGAGTTAATTCTTTCGCTTTTGCAATACGTTTTTTCCACTCGTCGTCCAGAGAGGCATCGGCCAGTTCCAGCGATGGCTCATCAGCATTGTTCAGAAACGCCATCAGCCGATAATAGTCCGAGTGGGTGATTGGATCGTACTTGTGGGTATGGCACTGGGCGCATTGAAGCGTGAGTCCAAACCACGTCGTTCCTGTGGTGGCAACGCGATCCGTCATTGCATGGAATCGAAACTCCAGTGGATCGATGCCCCCTTCTTCGTTGAGCATCGTATTTCGATGAAAACCGGTGGCAATTTTTTGCGATGTCGTTGCATTGGGAAGCATGTCACCGGCCAGCTGTTCAATCGTAAACTGATCGAACGGCATGTCAGTATTGATCGCATCAATGACCCAGTCACGATAAGGCCAGATGGAACGGGGTCGATCTTTTTCGTAGCCATTCGTGTCTGCGTAGCGGGCCAGGTCCAGCCATCGACGAGCCCATCGTTCGCCATATTCCGGGCGAGACTGCAAGTTGTCAATCAGCTGACGCCAGGCAAGTTCATCGACTTGAGATGCTTCTGCGGAAACGAGGCGACCAGCCCACTCATCGGCTTCCTGAACAGTCGGCGGCAGACCGATGAGATCGAGCCAAACGCGCCGGATCAGCGACATGACGTCAGCTTCTCCCGAGGGCTCGACCCCGTTTCTCGCTTGCGTTTGATGCAGGAAGCGATCGATCTCATTCCCGTCAGATTTCCCGAACGCGTCTTCAGGAACGGGTGGTTTGACCGGTGCAATAAATGCCCAATGCTGTGACCAGTTCGCGCCGGACTGAACCCATTGAACCAGCAGTTGTTTCTGCTGATCCGTCAGTTGCTTCTTCGCGTCTGCAGGAGGCATTTGTAAATCAGCATCATGCGACAGAATCCGCTGGATCAACTCACTGCCATCGACATCACCAGGGTTCACAATGGAATATCCATCGCGTTGCTGAAAGAGTCCATTTTGTGTGTCCAGTCGGAGGTCCGCTTCACGCGTCAAATCGTCTGGACCGTGGCAATGAAAGCAGGCATTGCTGCGGATCGGGCGAATATCCCGCGCGAAATCGGGGGCGTCTTTGGCATCAGCCCGCGAAATGGCCACGGCTGTTGTAACAATCGTCACAATTTGCAACAAGATTTTCTGCATTCGTCCCGCCTGCATCACTGTCTTACTGACTGGCTCTCACGGATTTGCCGAACCGCTGTGGTGACCGAATCACCGGTTTTGGCATCTTCAACCTACCAACAAGCAGCATATCAATTCGATGGCAGGCCATCATCCCGGCGATCGAAAGAGGCCTTCGCGACAGGATGCACTGTTGAGGAAGCTACGTTATCATGGGCCAACTCGCTGCCACCAGGAACTGTGTCCGCCTTTTGCCCGCCGATTTTCAATGCCACTCCTTCTCGATGATACCATCGCAGCCATCGCCAGCCCACCTGGTGCCGCCAAACGGGGCATCATTCGAATCAGTGGCGACCAGGCAATCACGCTCGCACTTTCAGGATTCACGATCCGCGACAACGGCGGCGTGGCTGGGCGTCACGGGGATGGTATTGGAGCGGAGAAACATGTACTACCCTATCGACTGGAAGGATTTCTGCGAATCGACGCACTGGGGCACGCGATTCCATGCTCCGCCATGGTCTGGCCGACGAGGCGAAGTTTCACTGGCCAGCCGATGGCCGAACTGCACCTTCCAGGAGCGACACCACTCATGGATGCCGTGTTGGAGGATAAACTGCGTCTTGGTGCGAGAATGGCCGGGCGAGGTGAATTCACTATGCGTGCATTCCTGGCCGGAAGAATTGACCTGATACAGGCCGAAGCCGTGTTAGGTGTGATCGATGCAACAGATCACGCTGAACTCCAGCAGGCGCTCACCCAACTTGGTGGAGGAATTACCAAGCGTCTTTCATCAGTGCGGCAGAATCTGATTCAACTGCTCGGAGATCTTGAAGCAGGACTTGATTTTGTTGAGGAGGACATTGAATTCATCACCTGCAGTCAGATCCTTGAGCGACTCGCATCCGCACTCGATGTGATTCAAACTCTCTCAAAGGACTCCAGCAATCGACTCCCCTCCGGCTACCGTCGGCGGGTCCTGCTGGCCGGGATCCCAAACGCAGGTAAGAGTACGCTGTTCAATCATCTGGCTGGCAGCCAGAAAGCCATTGTATCTCCGATCGCCGGAACCACTCGGGACTACCTTCTGGCCAGCGTGATACTCGGAAAGACCCCCGTTGATTTGATCGACACCGCAGGCTGGGAAGTCAGCGTCGATACGATCATGCAAACGGCACAGCAAAAACGGGGTCAGCAAATCGAATCTGCGGACCTGATCGTCTGGTGCACACGAGCGGATATTTCTCCACAGGAGCTCGAACTGGACACGTTGCTGCGTCAACAGCTGGACGCTCATCCGGTGCCGGTACTGCATGTATGGACCCAGGTCGATCGAAACTCCGGAACGAAATCTTTTGAATCAGCGCCCTGCACGCCCCGGCTGGAAATCAGCGTTGCTGAGGGCAGGGGGGAACGTCAACTTGTTGATGCAGTTGAGAGCCAACTGCTTTCAGCAACCTCGTCCCGCGGCGAGTTGCTTGGAAGCACAGCCTCCAGATGCCGTGATTCACTTCACAATGCTGCAACCGCGCTTAAAACAGCGATCCATGCGACCCAGTCAGGGGCCGGCGATGAACTCATCTCCGTTGAAATTCGACACTGCCTGCATGCAGTTGGAATGATTCTGGGGGACGTTTACACGGACGACATCCTCGATCATATCTTCAGCAGCTTCTGCATTGGCAAATAGGCACTCCGTTCCGGTACCCTACTCACCAGAGACGACTGAAACCGGTTGCAATTCACGGACGACCGTACCACAGCGCCGAACCTGCGTTACGAGATGAGAGCGTTCTGCCGCAGATTCAGCAAGCGAAATTGCCTCTTCCCACGTCCGAAATTCTGCGATGTAGATCCAATCCGCTTCTGTCTTCACCCGCACACTATACTCAGGGGCATCCCCTCGCATTTCCTGCTGTCGGGGAGCTTTGTTTGCGGACTCACTGCCTGTGGATGTACCAGCCATGATTGCTCTCGCAGTTTCCTGATCCGGACTTTTGATGCATAAGCACCGCCGACACAGAATGCGCTCGGCGATGTATTATCTAACCCTAGTTCATGCATGCCATTCGCGTCCTGTTTTTCAGGACTAACGTGCATTTCGTAGCCGACATCCTTCAGAAAATGTGTCCGAAAACATGAACACGAACTCACAGCGCACCAAAACCATAAACGCGGCAATACCAGAACCAGAGTCTGGTATTACCGCGTTCGTCAGAACAGAGATTCACACGTCTTGCTGAGAGCCGAATGGAGAAAAGCAACACGAAGTTGCTGGCAGACCTAAAAGCACTTGCAGTCCTGGAAACCGGCGAATGCCAATGCCATTGGCGACTGCAAATCGCATCTACTTTCAGCCGTCAGTTGAAAAAATCGGCACAGGCACGCAGGACGACTGGAAACCGTCGTGTCTTCAGGTCTCCTGCTCGAGCCAGTCCCGTTGTTCAACAGGCTGTCAGGTTAGGTTATCGCCCGATTTGAACCTTAATTGTTTGATGGTGAGGAAGCGACCATTGCTGTTCGGGGCCGCAACTCGTCCTTCGAACTCAGCGCAAGTCCATCATCGAACTCCGCGACACAGAATCGATTTCGCCCGGACCGTTTTGCGTCGTACATCGCTGCATCGGCCGCCGCAAACAGGCGTTCCGTAAATTCAGCCGGGTCTTCATTGACCGTCGCTTCACATAACCCAACGCTGATCGTCACCGGAATGGTCGCGGTGCCAATGTGAACAGGCAGTTGTTCGACCGTTTTCCTCATTCGTTCCCCAATCAGATTTATGACATGGGGACTGACATTATCCAGCAGGACGACAAACTCCTCACCGCCATATCTACCCAGCAAATCGACATCGCGCAGGCAATGCTGAAGGGCCTCAGCAACCAGTTTCAGGACCTGATCGCCTGCCTGATGGCCGTATGTATCATTGATTTTCTTGAAGTGATCGATGTCAACAACACCCATCCCAAAAGAATGGCCTCTCAATCGATGAACTGCAGCTCTCTCTTTCATCTGAGCCACCAGATAGCCTCGATTGTATACGCCCGTGAGTACATCGATTCGCGATGCTCGAAGCAGATCCGCAACCCGACGCTTCAACATACCGTTTTCTTCGAGCAATTGGTCCGGCACTTTCTCATTGGCCTCTGGCTCCGTTGCCATCGACGATATCCGAGAGAGTTGATCCAGTGCTTCCTGAAGAATATCCGCGACAGGCGGCACCTTTCGCGGATCGACCTCAAAAAGATCGGCAGTAGCTTCAATGCGATCCTGGATCATCTGAAGCAAGTCTTCCGATGTCATCTCCACTGGAAGAGCGAGGTCGTCGAGACACTCCTCGAGCTCAACAATTGATACTCCCTGACTCTTGTCACAGAGCAAAGATGCAATGGCATTCGCTGTCCGGGTGATTTTTACCAGACGACTGTCTGAATCAGCCGGTTCCGGACTGTCGGGCGTCTGATCAATCGCCAGAATTGCGGACACACAACGAACGGGCAGGCCAATCTGGCCCAGCATCACCGACGACATCTTGTGGTGAGTGAGTCCAAACTCTGCCAACTCCAGTGCAGTAAGCGGTACTCCTTCGTCGGCAGCTTTATCCAGTAGCGGCACATAGCGAGCTGGTTCAGCTCGTAACATGGCCAGCTTACCAACACCGGATAGCAAACTCGTTGTGTAGCATTCCGATTTGAGTTTCGGCGATCCAAAATAACTCCCCAACATTTCCGATGCCGTCGCCTGAACGAAGGATCGCAACCAGAACTGTTTGAAGTATGACGCATGTTCACCGGGCTCGATTGACTGTCGAGCAAGGGAGAAGCTGAGAACTAATGGTGCAACACTGTTCCGCCCCAGCAACGTCGTGGCGCGCTTAACATCGCTCACGTCGCCCATATTTCCGTATTGAGAAGAATTAGCCGCCTTCAGCAGCCGGGTTGAAATAGCCGGATCTTTACGAATGACCGAAGCAATCTGGTCAATCGAACTGTCCGGATCATCAAACAATCGTAAGACCTCGATTGCGATCGTAGGCAGCGTTGGCAATTTCAAACATCGTGAAAGATCGATCGTCATGGTGCGTCAGGTACCTCTGAGGTCAAATCACTTACGTCGTGATCAAAACGAAATAGATTTCTCCACTCACGTGAAACGAAATATGAGTCGGCCTGCATACTCACTACTCCGCAGCCCCCGCTAGATGTATAGGTCACCAACATTTGATCAGAGTCCACAGTTTTTCGATGGAATGGAAGAGTTCTGATCTTACCATGGGTAGTACCGCGAACTTCTGATCGCTTTTCCCACCGACACCGCCGAAACCGCTCATTACCAAAATGCATGCTGGTAACCCGCTACATCTACCTGTTCATCTGGGAACCGGATAATCGATCGCCTGCTTCGCGCTCTTGCCCACTTTGCGACAGGAATTCCCTCAATCTTTCCGCGGGAAGACCAGCACCCGAACGACCCGCGCGTTCCGCATACGTGGAATCAGGTAGGTGAAACCGGCACGGGGCATCGCCCGCCACGCCCTGCAGTCAATCAGCCCGTCAGACCTGGACCTGCATCCCTGCACTGAGTGAAGTGGGAATGGCAGTCGATTCACGCATTCCGGGGATCTGATACATTACTGTCCTGATACAGACTGCCCCGGAGTTCATGGAGAGAAAGCAACATTACAATGCAGGACATTCTCAAACATATTGATTCGCAGAAGCCCCAGACACTGGATCAGTTGTTCGAATTTCTGCGCATCCCGAGTGTCAGTGCAGATTCGGCCTATGCTGGCGATGTCAGGCGTTGTGCGGAGTGGGTACGGGATGCAATGGAACGTGCGGGTCTGAGCGCAGAAGTGATCGCGACTGACGGACACCCAATCGTTTACGGAGAGCGTGTTCAGGATCCAGCACTTCCGACAGTGCTGGTCTATGGTCACTACGACGTGCAACCTCCGGATCCGCTCACTCTCTGGACGACTCCGCCCTTTGAACCACAGATTCGCGATGGAAAGATCTTTGCCCGCGGTGCCACTGACGACAAGGGTCAGGTTTTTACTCATTTGAAGTCCATCGAAGCCTGGATGCAGATTCGCGGCAGCCTGCCCGTCAATTTGAAATTCGTGATTGAGGGTGAAGAAGAAGTGGGCGGCGAGAACCTGGACCACTTCCTCAAAGAAAATGCAGATCGCCTGAAGGCAGACGTATGCGTTGTCAGCGACACCAGCCAGTATGGTGATGGAATCCCGGCGATTACCTACGGACTACGAGGAATCATCGCGGCGGAAGTACGTCTCACCGGACCATCGAAGGATCTGCACAGCGGAATCTACGGTGGCAGTATTGCAAACCCGGCAAACGCACTGGCTCGAATGTGCGGGACACTTGTCGGAGATGATGGACGCATCCGGATTCCAGGCTTTTACGACGATGTCATTCCGTTGTCGGACGAAGAACGCCGGCAATTTGCAAAACTTCCATTCGAAGAAAGTGTTTTCCTCAGTGAAACCGGATCCAGTGCAACATTCGGCGAACAGGGATTTTCAACTCTTGAACGACGGTGGACACGGCCGACCTGCGACATTAACGGCATCGTCAGTGGTTATTCGGGTGAAGGCCCCAAGACAATTATCCCATCGGCTGCAATGGCAAAAATCACGTGCCGTCTCGTTCCGGGAATGAAGCCTGAGAAGGTTCTGAAATCACTGGAGCTATACCTCCGCGATCAGTGTCCTGCTGGCATTGGTTTCCAGTTTCTTCCGTTCCACGGCTGCGAAGCCTTTGTGTTTGATCCGACCAGCCCATGGATTTCAGCGGCAGGCGAAGCCGTTGCTGAAGCGTTTGGGCAGCCGCCTGTTTTCATTCGTGAGGGGGGATCGATTCCGGTGGTACTCAGCTTCAAACAGATTCTGGGAATCGATACTCTTCTGCTCGGATGGGGCCGCAATACAGATAATCTGCATAGTCCGGATGAACATATCCACGTCGCAGATTTCGAGCGCGGCGTACTGTCGAGCGCTTGGTTGTGGCAGAAACTCGGTGGTGTAAAAACAAGCTGATTCCGAATCTCTGCCATCAGTCTTCCAATGTCCGGAGTATCGCCCAATCAGTGGACGAGACAAAAACCAGACAAGGATTTGTCTGCAGTGCCAACGCTGCCGGACCGATCTCCAGTGGGTCCGAACCACTCAATAATTCCATGAACCCAAACATAAACAACGTCGGCTGAAGGAGTGCTAACATGCTGGATCTGCAGTTCATCTGCGATCATCGCGATGAGGTTGAGCAGAATTGTCAGAACCGTGGAGTTCAGGTGGACATCGCGTCCATCGTTCGGCTGCGTGATGAACGCAGTTCGCTGATCACCCATGGCGATGAGCTGCGGCGCCAGCAGAAAGAGCTCTCTGCTCAGATTCCCAAAGCATCCGCCGAAGAACGCCCCGCGCTGATTGAAAAAGGCAAGCAGCTGCGTGAGCAGGTTGCTTCTGCTGAAGAAAAGCAGAAACTGGTCGAAGAACAACTTCGTTCAGAACAGTCACGCGTTCCGAACATGACACACCCGGACGCTCCTCTCGGAGGGGAAGACGACGCGCGAGAGCTGCGTATTGTAGGCAGCAAACCAGAATTCGATTTCAAGCCACTCGATCACTTCGATCTGGCAGCAAAGCTCGATCTCATTGACTTCGAAGCTGGTGCGCGTGTTGCCGGACACGGTTTTTACTACCTCAAGAACGATGCCGTCATGCTGGAAATGGCGCTCGTTCAGTTCGCATTAACCAAGTTGCGCAGCAAAGGATTCACGCTGTATACGACACCGGATCTGGCCCGGGATTCTGTTCTTGAAGGCATTGGGTTCAATCCGCGTGGTGACGAAACTCAGATCTATTCTGTCGCAGACTCCGACCTGAGCCTGGTTGCCACCGCCGAAATTACTCTCGGCGGCGCACTAAAGGATCAGACCATTGATCTGGCTGATTTGCCAATCAAGTGCTGCGGCCTGTCCCACTGTTTCCGAACGGAAGCCGGCGCGCATGGTCGCGCAACACGTGGCATCTATCGCGTCCACCAATTCACCAAGGTGGAGATGTTTGGATTCACAGCCGGCGACGTGGCTGCATCAGATGCACTACATCAGGAAATCGTCGCGATCGAAGAAGAAATCTTTCAGGAACTCGGCATCTGTTACCGCCTGATCGACACAGCAACCGGTGACCTCGGCGGCCCCGCCTATCGCAAGTTTGACCTGGAAGCCTGGATGCCAGGGCGCGGAGAAGCTGGCGAATTCGGTGAAGTCACGTCGGCATCAAACTGTACCGACTATCAGGCACGTCGACTGGGGATCCGTTATCGCAGCCCGGAAAAGAAAGGAACGCAATTCGTTCACACATTGAACGGTACGGCCATCTCCTGCGCCCGTGCCATCATCGCCATCATGGAAAACTACCAGCAATCAGACGGTACAATCGCAGTCCCTGCGGTTCTTCAACCCTGGGTCGGTAAAAAAGTCATCGACTAGTTTCCTGTCAGCGTCTCTAACCTTACGCTAACACCACACAAAAGCCCGAAGCAGCCTGCCTCGGGCTTTTTTGTTGTGGGACTGTATCACACAATTCTCCTGCGAATGTCTTCCTGCAAATGCCAGGCACTAATCAAAGGAACGAGTACCGTGAATTTCAGGACTCTTCAAGCTCTGCGGACCACCTGCTTACTGATAACTCTGGTGAATCATCCCGGCATTCGGGCGGATGAAGCATCGCCCCTGATCCAGTCCATTTCCCGGGAGGTTGTCTTCAGCAACCGTGATGGCAGTGGCACCACCTGGTTTCACCCTCGAGTTTGCATGCTCCCCCAGGGAAATGGCGAGCCTTTGGCATTGATGACGCTGCAGGAGATCGGTGGCTCCGATTACTTTGGAACAGTGCACTGGTCCATGTCGCGGAACTTTGGACGCACATGGAGTCAACCTGAACCGATTTCTGCATTCGCCCGGGAAGTCGTAGCGGGGCGAACAGACGGACTCACAGCAGGTGTTTGCGATGTCGTTCCGGAGTATCATCCGGAATCAGACACGGTCCTCGCGCTTGGTCATGTGGTTTTTTACAAAGGGGATTACTTCGCCCGAAAGGAGCAGCTTCCAAGGTTTCCCGTTTACGCGACCCGATCATCGGATGGAACCTGGTCTTCCCGGCGTATTCTTGAATGGGATGATCCCCGCGGAGCTTATATTTACACCAATAACTGTGGCCAGCGCATCACATTACCCAATGGCGACATTCAAATGTCGCTCACGTTTGGGCCTCAGGAAACAGAGCGACTTGTTGCAGGGGTGCGTGCCAGCTACGACGGACAGGAACTGAGAATTCGCGATGTGGGACCGCCAATGGCCAATCCGCATGGACGAGGATTGCTGGAACCAAGCGTCACAAAATTTAGAAATCAGTTCTGGATCACAATGAGAGCCGAAGACAACCATGGCTACGTTTCCACAAGCAATGACGGATTGCACTGGGATGAGAAACAAGCCTGGAGCTGGGATGACGGAACAACCATCGAAATGTCAACAACTCAACAACACTGGCTCACGCACAGCGATGGGTTGTATCTGGTCTACACTCGAAAAGACGAATCAAATATCAACGTCATACGCTGGAGATCGCCTCTTTGGGTTGCCGAGGTTGATACGAAGAGGCGGTGCCTGATCAGATCCACGGAACAGATTTTGCTCCCGTTGGCAGGTGATGGAATCCAGGCTCCGGAGCAGGTTGCTTTGATGGGCAACTTTCATGTGACAAATGCTGGTCCGCATGAGTCATGGATTACCGTGGGTGAGTGGATCAGAGCCAAAGGAAACACAGGCGACGTTCTTCTTGCTCGCATCCGATGGTCTCGACCCAACAAGTACTTCCAGCTCAAATAAAAACCAGATGTGCTGACTGCACTGGAGCATGCACAAAATGATCATGGGGTCAACTATCCGGGTGGGCCGGCAGCCCTTCCGCACGAAGCTAGCTGTCCGTCGAAAAACCGGGACAAGCACGCAGGAGGACTGGAA
>JAWKTX010000029.1 GCA_041398825.1 Planctomycetaceae bacterium
AAGGTGTCGCTCGACGAAAACCAAATGCAAATGTCACTAACTGGGCGTTCCGTATCGGGCTGCTCTTTATCATCGGCCTGTTCATCACCGTCATGATTCTCGACGTGTTTTACAATCGTTTATGGGCGGAAGGTTGATGACTGAGAATGTTTCTCGGCGCATTGTGCTCACAGGGGCATCGCAGGGACTTGGCCGGGCGATGTTGGAGGGATTCATCTCACATGGGCATCGAGTTGCAGCATGCAGCCGATCTGCACATGCCATCGAAGAGTTGCACGAAACGTTTGGTGAGCCACATCATTTTCGGGTCGTCGATGTGGCGGATGACAATCAGGTGCGGGACTGGGCGCAAACGGTTCTGGATGATTTTGGTATTCCTGACCTGGTGATCAACAACGCGGCGATCATCAACCCGAACAACCCACTCTGGCAAATCACATCCAGTGACTTTGACCGGTTATTTGCCGTGAATGTCAGCGGTACAGCCAGCGTGATCCGGCATTTTCTCCCGGCAATGCTGAGTCACTTTCAGTCACACCATGAACAGGCGGGCATTGACCCCGTCATCGTCAACTTCAGTTCCGGCTGGGGACGATCCGTCGCCGCGGAAGTTGCTCCCTACTGTGCATCAAAGTGGGCGATTGAAGGACTCACAAAAGCTCTTGCGGAAGAATTGCCCGGTCACTTTTGTGCAGTCCCTCTTAACCCTGGCATTATCAACACCAGCATGCTTCGAAGTTGTTTCGCGGACGGAGCCGATGGCTTTCCTGTTCCATCACAATGGGCCCAGGTGGCGGTGCCCTTTATCCTGAGCTTCAATCGTCGTCACAGTGGTCAGTCACTGTCCGTGCCAGGTATGTAGCTGTTATACCTGCGCCGAGAAACACAGGATCTGTACCAGCTAACATAACTGTCTGTTGAAGAATCGGGACAGGTACGCGGGATGGCTGTAAGTCGTCGTGTTTTCATGTCTCCTGCTCGAACGGGTCCCGTTCTTCAAGACGCTGCTAAACTCGGACTGGCCTTGGTTGAAGTCCCGCCAACCCCGTGCGCTGAAAATTGTGGGGGCTGGTCGGATGCATCAGTTGGAAAAATGGCCAGCGTGGTGTTTGACGACATTCGGAGGCACCAGAATCCAGAGTTGTCTAATCCCGACTCTTGATGGATTCGAATGCCTGATTGCCGATCCGGTATTTCTTCCAGTCCTGATAGTCGAAATGCCACCATTCGAATTCGTAGACGGAGAAGGCTTCGGATTCCATCGTGCTGCGGAGCAGGTCACGGTACCACCGCTGGCGAGATGTGCCACCTGGGTACAACGGAAACGAGCGAGGCGAAAATTCATCGTACCCGGCCACCATTTCAATCGGATCGCCGGTGGCTAAGTCATAGAGCGTTATGTCGACAGCACAACCACGATTATGCCGAGAACCGTTGGCCGGATTTGCAACGAAGTCCTTCATTTCTTCCGGCGTGGCATCCCAGAACATCCTGGTCACATGCCAGGGGCGGTAAGCGTCGTGGACAAGCAGGCCGAGGCCCCGATCCTCCAGTTGAGCATTTGCCCTGGCCACTGCTTCTGCTGCCGGACGCTGCATGAAGGCCTTTGACTGTTTGTAGAAGACCGAGCCTGTAAAGTTGTTGGTTGTGGCGTAGCGAATATCCAGCTGAATTCCCGGATCGAGCGACGTGAGTTCAACAAGATCGGATTCGCGAAATGTACCGGATTCCTCCGGGGGCTTCGCAGACATCGCCTCAAGGCGCAGTTCGTCTATCGGCCGGACCGGCTCGATCCGGAATGTTTCACCGTCTTTCGTACCGACGTCACGGCGACCGAACAGAACCTCTGCCGCGACAACCTGAGTCGCTCGACCCGAAGGACCACGTCGAAACCTGAGGTGTTCGCCGTGGTATAAGCCATAGTCCGGAAATTCGTAAGTATCCGCATCCACCTGTTTCAGTGGGTAGTAATAGAACCACTCGATGAGTGCAAACAGCTGGCCGGCGTCCTCCAGAATGTACAGGACGTTGTGGTCGGGGCCGTATTCACCAATCAGACCTTTCCAGTCACCCGGGACGGCAGGGGGCGGAGTATTGGGTTGCCGGAGAAAAGTTGTCCCGTCGACCTTCAGACGATCGGTGGTTTCAAGTGAAACCTTCATACTGCCCCCGAGAACATCATCAGCGATAATGGCTCCGTCTTTCAGAGCACTGCGCAGTTCATATCGAAACGAACCCCGCACCATAAACAATCGGCCACCCAGCTCTGTGATCCGCGTCCGGCGTTCTCCGTCTTCTTCCCGGTACGTTCCGATAAGTTCCTTCGCCCGATCCTGGGGCACCGGGCCGGTTGCGGCATATTCAGGCAGGGCCTTGCCATCCTTTGACGCGATCATGAGTCGCAGGGCATAGTCAGCCAGGCGAGTGACTACTCCGTTGCTGCCATCCAGTGAACAGGCAGCGGCCAGACCGAGTTTCCGTTCCGGCAATGCTTCGACCTGTGTGCTGAAACCGTAAATCGCGCCACCGTGCCCAATCTTCGTGTAACCGTCCAGTTCCTGAACATGAAATCCAATACCAAAGCCCTGTGGATTGCCCTTCGAGTCCTTCAGAGGACTGATCATTTGACGATATGTTTCTGGCGCCAGAATCCGGCCGTTTTCGGTCTCGCCTTCGCGAAAAAGACAGCTTAGGAAACGGGAAAGATCGTGAACGCTGGAATAAAGATTCCCGGCCGGGCCGGTACCCAGTAGAAACTCAGGCGCCTCAAATCTGCGTCCGTCGTAGGTCCACATCCAGCCCGTTGCCAACGACGGTTTGATGGTGTCGGTGACAACAAAGCTACTGTCGGACATCTTCAGGGGATCAAGAATCGTCTTTTGCACCTGTTGTGGATGACTGATCTCCAGCACAGATTCCAGGGCAGCTCCGACAACAGCAATCGCTGCGTTGGAGTACTTTGTGCGTGTCTCTGGTTTGTATACCAGCGATGTATTGTTGAGACTCTCAATGGTTGCCCGAAGAGTAGGCTCCGTTGAATCGAAGTAGTTTCCAACCGGAGATTCTCGTACCAGTCCTGAGCGATGGGCCATCATCTGTCGCAGTGTCAGGGCAACACCATGTGGATTGTGAGGTGCAAAATCGGGCACGTATGTTTCAATCGGGGCATCCAGGTCCAGCTTGCCCTGTTCTACCATCTGCATGACGGCGATGTCGGTGAAGAGTTTCGATATCGAACCAACTCGATAAATCGTCTTTGCTGTTGCAGCTTTAGTCTGGTTGGCATCCTGAAAGCCAAAGCCGTCTTCCCAAACCACATGGTCTCCGTCGACCAGCGATATGGAGAAGGCCGGCAGTTGTTTGGTCGTGACTTCGTGCTGAATGGCAGCCACAAGCTTCTGGATGGCTGACGAATAGTCGTGTACGCCTGCCGCGGTAGTTCCGCCGTCTGCAACTTTCAGTCGTAATGACGCCTGATCAGCCGGCTCCGAGGTCTGTGAGAAGGCATTTGGGCAAACTAAATCCGGGACGGCCGTCAGAACGGCTGTGAAGACAAACATCCATCGTAAAAGGCTGATCATGAGCTTCTGCCTGTTGGGATTCCGGGGAGCCTGAGTTACTCGGTTCACAGTAACTGTTCCCGGGTCACTTCACCAGCTTCGGTGTGGCGGTATCCGATGTCATTTCGCGAGGCAGTTGAAATACGTCGCCGGCTGCGTTGCAGAAATAAAGATGCGAATCAGACGGTTTTCGACCATGGCCATCTGCCCAGATTCCAATGAAATCGGGATGTGCGTTCAATGCGCGACGGACATACGTGTGATTCATGGAACTGCCGCTTGTCAACTGTCGCTGTTTCACCCACGTCACGCCCTGATCCCGGCTTTGCCACATCGCGATTTCACCTCCCGGGTTGTAAGGTTGAGCTCCGACGGATGTGGGAGCAATCACTCGCCAGTCGTTATCGGCCTGGATCCACAATTCCCCCATGTCATAATTGTTGTCTGACGTGGTGATGGTGGAAAACTTCCAATCCATCCCCGTCCAGCGAGCCAGCGTCCAGGTACGTGGATCATTGTCTGGTCCGGATTCGTAGCCTTTGCTCGTGATGTAAAGAAGGATGGGATTCTTCTCTGCGTCGTAACGCAGATCTTTCAGATAGACGTTCAGCCCTTCGGCTTCGTAGTCACGTACCAGCGCGTCGTTGACCGCGCTGGTCAATGGCAACGAAAGCACGGTTCCGTTCGCCGTTTGCCAGGATTTCCCGTGATTGCTGGTTTCAACGTAATAGAGATTAGTGCGCCAGTTAAGACCTTTCCCCTGTGGATGGTAATTGAACATTGACCCCAGTTTCGTTCCTGAAATCCCGGTGACCTGATAATGACCTTCACCGATGGCGGCAATCCGCTGCCATTCGCTCCATTCGAAGCCGTCAGGACTGTTCATGAAACAAATGGTGCGTGCTGCCGGGTAGTTGTATCGTGTGAAGAACACATGGAATCCGGCATTCGGGGAATGCCACACTTGCAGGTAAGAAAAATTGTCGATGGGGACGGAGCTGCCCTGATCCCGGCGAGTTGCGTTCACTAACTGAAAATGGCTGATGTCGTATGGTTGGGCACTTCGGTGAATGTAAGATGGGCGAGACCGTCCGTGGGACGTGGAGAAGATCCAGATGTAACCATCGGTGTCCACACTGATGACCGGATTATCGTGCGCATCATCGGTTTTCTTGTCCAGCAGCAACGTCGGACGCGGACAGGTGCCGGTTGAGTGGTCAAAATACGAAACCATATGCAGCAGCTTCCGGCTGTTGTCCGAAGGTGCGCCGCCATAGCAAAAGAACGTCTTGTGAACTTTCGGGCAATAAATCGCAAACGGTTTGTGCTTGGCGCAGTAAGTCCCCATTCCACCGCTGTACTTATAGACGTATTCATCATTCGACGGCTGGTTCATGTACCAGATGCCGCGATAACCATCGGATTTGAGATTTAATGTGACAGGCTCATCTGCAGCGAGTAATGTTGAAGTGCCCTGAAAGGTCAGCAGGAGAAGTGAAATCCAGACTGAGCAGCAAATATTGAAGGCATTGAGTAGCATCGGAGTTCTTTTTACAGATTCCTGAGACGACAAAGGGGATGCAGCACACCAAGGGAATGGCAACATTGTTACACGAATCCCCCGATATCGACAGGCAGCGGGCAGGGCAGGGGGAAGTTCGACGCGTGAAAAATAAATCCGTCATCCTGGTGCACTTCGAATGGAAGATCTTCAACGATTCTGTGTCTGTGACTGCCTGAATTTCAAAAACAACTCTGCCCGTGCAGAAATGCAAACGCTCACTTCTGACGGGTCTCCTGGCTGCGTATAATCCAGGTGAAGCAATGCCTTCCGCCCACTCGCTCCCACCAATTACGAATCGTGCATGGAACCCACCCAACTCGCACGAATGACGCAACGACGCTATGAGTAAATATTCGACAATCACATTTTGCCTGCTGGCTGTCGTTGTCTGCGACTCCACGGCAGACGAGATTTCATTCAATCGTGACATTCGGCCGATTCTTTCACAGTACTGCTTTGCATGCCATGGTCCTGACCAGAATCATCGCGAAGCGGATCTGCGACTGGACAATCGTCAAGCGGCCGTCGAACATGGCGCAATCGTTCCCGGCAGAGTCGAACAAAGCTCCCTGATTGAACGAATTTTCAGCACGGACGGCGATTTGATTATGCCTCCTGCAGAATCAGGCAAGACTCTTTCCAGTCAACAGAAGCAACTGCTGTCTGACTGGATTCAGCAGGGAGCGGAATACCAGAAACACTGGTCGTTTGAACCTGTCCCGGACGTTGTGCCATTACCCGATCCCAGTGCCTGGGCTGATGCCTCTTTCGGCGACGCCCAAAAATGGATCCGCAATGGAATCGACTTCTTTGTCGCCGCTCAGCACCATCGCAAAGGGGTGCGCCCGAATCCTGAAGTGGATCGAGCGACCTGGCTTCGTCGTGTCACATTGGACCTGACCGGGTTACCCCCGAGCCTGGAAGAGCTGGATGGGTTTCTGTCGGACCCGTCCGACGACGCCTACGAATCCGTTGTGGACCGACTACTGTCTTCGCCTGCCTATGGCGAAAGAATGGCGAATATGTGGATGGATGTGGCCAGGTACGCAGATACGTTTGGCTATCAAAGCGATGTTGAAATGGACGTCTGGCCCTGGCGTGACTGGGTGATTGAGGCCTTCAACTCCAATATGCCTTATGACCAGTTCTTAACAGAGCAAATCGCGGGAGATCTTCTTCCCAATGCGACTCAGAATCAGCGACTGGCCACGACATTTAATCGCCTTCATCGACAGACCAATGAAGGAGGAAGTGTTCCCGAAGAGTTTCGGCTGACCGGCATCGCCGACCGAACGACCACTGCAGGAACCGCCTTTCTGGGGCTCACGTTGGAATGTTGCCGGTGTCATGATCACAAGTTCGACCCCATTTCGCAGCGAGAATTCTATCAGTTGTCCGCCTACTTTTCGGACATCGACGAATTTGGACTCTACGCTCATTTCACTCGTGGTCGGCCGACTCCCGCCATGCTGTTGTATGCGGAAGATGAACGGGCCTCGCATCTGGCGACCCTTCAGGAAATTGAAACGGCAAAGGAGCGCTATGAAACCGCACTACTGTCCGCGCGACAGAAGGTGGAACAACAACCGGACGCACTGTTGAAACAGCTTCCGCCGGTACCAGATCCAGCGTTTCACGCACCTCTGGAAGGTACGGAGGACGGAGTTTCCGGCAAAGCCACGCTTTGCGACGGCGATCAACAGATTGCATGTCCGGATGCTCCGGTGTTCGGAAGAACGTCTCCGTTTACCTACAGCCTTTGGGTCAGGCCCGCGGTTCAGCAGCCTCGCATGCTTGTGTTGCATCAGTCCGTCGCAGCAGAGGACAGTGCATTCCGTGGCATCCAGCTCACTCTTGATGACGGATTCCCGGAATTCTCCATGATTCACTTCTGGCCCGGAAACGCTGTGCGAGTTCAAAGCCGAACTTCGGTTCTCGTCAATCAATGGAGCCATTTGGCGGTCACTCACGATGGAAGTGGTACCGCATCCGGAATCAGAATTTTTGTGAACGGACTGGCCACTGATGTGGATGTGGAACGCGACAAGCTGACCCTCGATGTCCGGCATCGGAAGGAATGGGGTGATCCCAGCGTGGGCAGCGACAAACTGTCGCTGGGGGCGAGGTTTCGGGATGTCGGCTTTCGAGATGGTGGGCTCGATGAATTGAACGTGTACGACCATCAGCTTTCCTCCGCGCAAGTCATGGCGGTCTACTGCAGCGTTCGGAAAGATTCCGTTCCCGCAGGTATCTCAGTGGAATCAGCCATTGAACATCATCTGCTGGTGGCAGATGAATCGGTCCGGAATGCTCGAACTGCCTTACAGAAGGCTCGTCATGAAGAAAACGAATTCGTCTCCGGGATTCGGCAGATCATGGTCATGCAGCATTCTGCTGATGCGACTCCGACCCATATGCTCACACGCGGCGAATACACAGCGAAGGGCGAAGCTGTCGACGCGGGTCTGCCACAGGCTACGGGCACCCTTTCAGTGGTCGGAGAAGGACGCCTGCAGCTTGCAAACTGGATGACACATCCAAACCATCCACTGACCTCACGAGTGATTGTGAACCGCATGTGGCACCTGTTCTTTGGACGGGGGATCGTCGTGACTCTGGAAGATTTTGGTTCGCAGGGCACACCACCATCGCATCCGGAGTTGCTCGACTACCTGTCACGTGATTTGATCGAACATGATTGGGATCTGAAGTCTCTGTGTCGAAAGATTGTACTGTCTGCGACATACCGACAATCGTCGGTCAGTGCAGACGCAGCCGCCTTTGCGAAGGACCCTGACAATATCTGGCTATCACGTGGTCCCCGCCATCGATTGTCGGCGGAACAACTCCGCGATTCTATTCTTGCGGCCAGCGGCCTGCTGGTGCGAACGATCGGTGGCCCCAGCGTGATGCCCTACCAGCCCGAAGGGCTCTGGAAACAAGCGGGCACCGGAAAGACCTATCACCAGTCGAAAGGGGAGGGGCTGTATCGAAGAAGCCTTTACACATTCTGGAGACGAACAGCTCCACCACCGTCGATGCTGACTTTTGATGCGACCAGCCGCGAAAGCTGTACGGCCCGGCGAGAGCTAACGACCACGCCCCTGCAGGCACTCGTGTTTTTGAATGATCCGCAGTATGTAGAAGCGGCTCGGGTTCTGGCTGAAAAACTCATTCTATCCCATCGTGACGATCAGAATGCCCGATGGAATGAACTGTTTCGACGACTACTCTGCCGATTGCCCACAGATCAGGAACGGTCCGTCATCGACAGTCTTTATCAGGAGCAACTTGGCTACTTTCGTGAGGACTCCTCGCGGTCCGACGAGTTCTTGAAGGTCGGTGAACGAACCCCTGAGGATTCGGCAGATCGTTCGGATCTGGCCGCGACAAGTATCGTTGTGCAAACGCTGTTTGCATACGACGAAACAATTATGCTCAGATGAGCGGGCCTCGCGTCACCCAACGACAGCGATGCAGGGATTCAGCTGCGAAACGGCAACCAGAAGAAACGGCAACCAGAAGAAAATAGAGAACACGCATGACAGATCGGATCGCGAACATGTTGATGACCTCAGAAATCAACACGTTGGACAGAGGCCGCAGCAGTCAGGAAACGGCGGTTATCACCGACTGCTCAAGGCACGGAGTTGGCAACATGCATCGGCGTCATTGGTTGGGGCAGATTGGAATGGGGTTTGGCAGTATTGCCGCCATGGGTCTTTTGCAGCGTGAAGGATACGCCGCGAGTGAAGGCCTTTCGGACACGACCAGCCACGGCGTGATTCATCCACTCCATCACCTGCCAAAAGCAAAACGCGTCATCTACTTGTTTCAGGCGGGAGGCCCGTCTCAACTGGAGACCTGGGATTACAAGCCTCTGCTGAATGAAAAGCAGGGGCAACCGCTTCCGGATTCTGTGCGAAACGGACAGAGGCTGACCGGAATGTCCGGTAATCAGGCCGTACTGCCACTCGCGGGATCGCTGTTCAAATTCGCTCAGCACGGTCAAAGTGGGACATGGGCCAGTGAATTGTTGCCCCATATGTCACAGCATGTGGATCGGATTGCAGTGATCCGTTCGATGTATACAGAGGCTATTAATCACGATCCCGCAATTACGTTCCTTCAGACTGGCAATCAGATCTCAGGACGCCCCAGCATTGGATCATGGCTTCACTACGGTCTCGGCAGCGACAGTACAAACCTTCCTGCATTCGTTGTCCTGATCACGAAAGGAAAAGGTGGTCAGCCTTTGTATTCACGACTTTGGGGCTCCGGCTTCCTGCCCGCTCGATACCAGGGTGTGCAGTTCCGATCCGGCAGGGAACCTGTGCTATATTTGTCCAATCCGCCCGGTGTTTCCAGAGACAGTCGACGCAGCATGCTGGATCGCCTTCAACAACTGCATGCACTGGAGCAGGACCGACTCGGCGATCCGGAACTGCTAACCCGGATTGGTCAATACGAAATGGCTTATCGCATGCAGTCGAGCGTTCCGGAAGTCGCAAATCTTGCAGAAGAGCCTGAACATATTCTGAACATGTATGGCCCGGATGCCACCAAACCAGGCACCTTTGCCGCTAACTGCATTCTTGCACGCCGACTCGCTGAACGCGGCGTTCGATTTATTCAGCTGTATCATCAGGGCTGGGACCATCATGGCAATATTCCCGGCGGAATGAGGACGCAGTGCCGCGAAACGGATCAGCCGGCCGCTGCACTGCTGCAAGATCTGCTGCAACGAGGAATGCTGGATGACACTCTGGTGATTTGGGGAGGAGAATTTGGACGCACGAATTATTCCCAGGGGACATTGACGGCCACAAACTATGGACGGGACCATCATCCTCGCTGCTTTAGCATGTGGTTGGCTGGCGGAGGGATCAAAGGTGGTGTGACGTTCGGTGAAACGTGTGAATTTGGTTACAACGTGGTCTCGGATGGAGTTCATGTGCGAGACTTTCACGCTACGTTAATGCACCTGATGGGAATCGATCACCAGCGATTCACAGCCAGATTCCAGGGCCTCGACGCCCGGCTGACCGGAGTGGAGCCGTCGCGAATTGTGCACGAAATCCTCTCCTGATGGACTGCCGGACATCAGCAGCCTGTTGAAAAACGGGACTGGATCGAGCAGGTGACCTGACAACACGATGGTTTCCAGTCGTCCTGCGTGCCGGTCCCGGTTTTTCAACGGACAGCCAAGTGAATCCCGGTCACGTCCGCATCTCGGGATGGCTTATTACTGTCACGCAATGTTTGAAGAAAACGGATCAGCTTCGCCGCGGTGACTTCGATGGTTTTTTCGGGCGGCTGACGAGTCCATTGGGAGCATCGACTCAACCGGTGCGGAAACCAGCGTGCGTCTCCCTCGCTCAGGTGAACTGTGCTGACGGCATGTTGCATGCGCTGCAGCGACATCGCCCCACCCTTCTTGTACGAATTTGTACGAACTTTGTGTAGCCTCAATCAGCGACACCCGTAAGCCATGTGGGTATTGTGATATGGTGGCACCTACTATGGAGAGCCCCGCCCTTTCGTTGGTTCTGTCGACCCGCTGGAGTTCGATTGTGAAGAATGGCCCGATGACGCTGCGATGTCTGAAGCGATTCGTCGATTTGCTGGCCGTCAATTCACAAATTCGATCGTGGTTGCGGCAATGTGCAATCGCCCC
>JAWKTX010000030.1 GCA_041398825.1 Planctomycetaceae bacterium
CGCATGGATATCCTCCTTGAAGAATCAGGTACCCATTCAACACCGCACGCACAATTCAGTGCCGAATAATTCACCACATTTCAAAGACACTACACTAGCAGATCCATCGGTTCCTCTCACGGTCAGTTTCTCAGGCAGGACACGCGCGACACGCGCTGTGCCTCCTGGCAGTCTGACGATCTACAGAAACCGCGGATCGCACGGAGTACTCCGAAAAGCCAAACGCGTTCAACCGCAGAAGATGCGGAATACGCGAAACGATTCCATCGACGTGTCATGAACTGATGTTGTTATCGCCTCGGAGGGCTGACGTCCTGCCGCTCGCCGGATTGGTGACATCCATGCCACTGTGCAGCAGAGATCGGTGCAACACAAACTACGCCCATGTGCGCCGTTTGTGTTGAATCTTCGCCCTGCGTACTGGTAGCATGGCGGTCTCCACTCTTGGGCATCAAAATCTGTTTTATCCAGCGGTGAAGAATGGATTGTTTGTGTTCAGAGCTAAGGGGATTTTTCGATGTTACTCAGTCCAATGATGATACACCTGCTGGCAAAGACTTTGCCCGCCATTGCGATGACTTCATTCTTCATACAAACGAATGTTGAGGAGACCGAAACGTCAGAGCCTCTCAGCAGCGAGCACCTCATTGAACGCGTCGAGGCGATTGCGCCAAGGAGCGAGGTTGTCTGGAAGTCGTACGGAATGGTGCCATCCAACGGGATCGTTCAGCGCATGGAGTTTTCTGCATCTGGCAAGGGACTGGCGGTCGCAGTGCAGGAATTTCCGTCAGGAGCATCTGGCAAATTTCCCGATAACCCAAAGCCCGGCGACAGAGTGCGTCCGCCGGTCAATATTGTGGTTGTGAACGCAGACAATGCTGAACAGCTTGGAACCTTCGAAGTGCCCGGGCGAACGCGTTGCATGGCGCTTTCTCCGGATAATCAACACCTTGCCATTGGTCACGACAAAGTTGATATCTACGAAGTGGCCACCGGAAAGTCGATCTTTACGCACGAAGCATTTGACGGCGACGTCTCCTATGTTGCGATTTCGCAGGATGGAAAGTGGCTTGTAGGAGCGGACGGAAAAGGGCGTATCCTGCGATTTCCGCTGCTTGGAGGTCAGGGGGAAATACTGGATGTCGATAAGGAGGGACGACCGCTCAAGGCAATTCGCTACGCGACCAGAGCGGATCACGTGTTGTACACGCTGGCAGATGGTTCCATTCATTTTCTGAGCTTTCAGAAAACGGAGAGCGATGAGCCATTTCACCTGCACCTGAACGAGAATTTCGTGAACGCAGATTCGTTCGCCATGGGGACCGATATTTTTCTCGTATCAAACGAGGACGGACTTACTCGCATTTCGATCAATTCCACCAGAACAGGACTGTTCGGCGTGGGATGGAGTTTCTCTTTGGCACCAATAGCAGGATTTGAAGTCGCTCCGGATGATTCGCTTCTTGCCTGCTGGACTGCCGACGGGCAGATACAGATTGTCGATTCGGATCGGTCGAGCCTTTTCGTGACGTCTCGGCCGCCGATTAACGCAATCCAGGCACTTTTTGGACGTCCGAAAGTTGTTCTCAGCCCGGATTGTTCGCTGATGGCGTTCGGGGGGCTGAAGCAGATTGAATTGTGGAAGATGGCAAACAATTCCCTGGCGCGGCCGCGTCAACTGCAGGAGTTTGCCGAAGAACTGCTCGACTCTGCGCAGTACGATCGACTGAATCAGCTTGCGAAGATGGCGTTTGCAGACGACGACTCGATCTCTGAAGAGGAGCTGTTTGCTGCCGTTAACCCGACAAATGTAAAATCCAGAACCGATGACCGAGTTGCTCAGCTGATTTCATGGGCAGAGAGCAGTCCGTTGAGTCCAGCCCCCCGAATTGCTCTTGCCGAACACTACAGAAGAGTGGCATGGAGCCATCGCGGCAGTGGCTATGCGAATACAGTCTCTGAAGAGCAATTTCGTGAATTTGAATACTACATCAACAAGGCGCTAACAGAACTCGGGCTGCTCGAACCCGGCGCCAGCACACCGCATCGATATTACTCACTGATGCTGAGCCTCCAAACCAGCGCCAGTGCGTCTCGCAAGTCGTTTGATGAAACTGTCGACGACGTTCTGAGGTTCTGCCCGGAGAATATCGATGCACACCTGACCGCATGTTATCACCTGATGCCGCGATGGCACGGAGAACCGGGAGATGTTGCTCGGTATGCCGAACGCGTTCGCGCGGCTGTTCCGGAGGATAAGCACGACAGGATTCTTGTTGCGATCGTTGCTGATCAGTTGCGCTTTTACGCAACGGACAACTTCTTCACGGAAACCGGCTTTAAGTACGACGCTCTCAAACCAAAGTTTCAGCAGCTGCTGAAAGAGAGTGACGATGATGTCCCTTTTCAGGATCGGGTTGTCGCGGCCTACGCAGGAATCGCGCGACGAGCAGATGACAGAGATGGTGCCATCGAAGCAGGTGAGGTCATCATGAGCAAAGCCTGGCTAACGCGAAACAAAGCGAATGCCATGCTATTGAACGATGTGAATAGAACGCTGCTGTATGTGAAACAGATCGGCGGCCAAAAAGCGATTCTGGAGGGACTCCTCAAAGACCTGCCAAAGATCCCCGACTCCAAAGAAAAAAGTCCGCCCCAAAAATCGCCCTGACCTTCGGAATTGCGTGGCCGTTTTGCAGCAGGGCCATCCGCTGTGAGTCGCGGGAGGGGACATTGTCAATGGTGTTCGGCACTGAAGTTGCTTTTGGTTGATTGGCGGCTCGCGAGTCTTTTGGATTCGGCGGTTTGGGTACCGAGCGGGGTGTCGTTCGGAACTGAGTGACTGGCTGGCGGTGATTGAAGAGTCATCAGCGGGAACGCAAAAAGGGTGTCCGGGAACGCAAAAAGGTGTCCGGAACCGTTTATTTGACTCTTGGTCGTCCCTGTGGGCGGGTGGTGATTTCGAGGCCGAGTTTTCTGGTGGCTGTGGTTGCCCATGTTTCGTCTCCAAACGGTGAGCCTCGATTGACGCTGCGACGGAGGGACGCGAGTTCGGCGTCCGTCTGAGGCGAATTGACATGCTCCAGCCAGC
>JAWKTX010000031.1 GCA_041398825.1 Planctomycetaceae bacterium
TCTGGCCCAGCAGACAATTGGCTCAACGCGTTAGGCAGATGTCAGAAAGTGCAGTTACTTTGTGACTTTCGTCGCAAAGCTTAAGGATTCAAAGCTTGAAATCATATCACCGCTGACCCGCCAAATGAACGACGGCACCTAGACAGCATTTCCCTGAATGGCAACGTGGCAGAAGGCGGGGAACATGTGAATCTTTGTGGACACAATCAAGATCGAGAGTTGCGGCATGCAGAACGCAATCGCACGCCAGCTTGCGCCGAGACGAAATTCGTCGATATGCCACGTGGATAGATTGCCACAACTGATCCGGATTGACTGCATGTCACGTGGAGTTCCGTGGACTTGCCAACGACGGTCCATGTTTCGGTTGGGACGGGATCAAGTTCTTCGAATGATGAATAGACTTGAAACCTGTTTTAGGTCGTTAGATGCTCTGCGAATGGGCCAACCACGAGGTACTTACTGCGATCAGACTCTGACCGCACCGTTGGCGAGAAATGAATGCGATCATGCGTGGGCGTTATCTTGGTATGGAACTCGCAGACAATCTTATTCCCCCTAAATGATACTTCGCGTTCACGCATTGCTGCGGCATTGCCGTGAGTGTTCGGGCTTTCGGGGCTGATATCAACACCACATGTCGCTCCGACCTGGTGGCAAGCATCAGATAACTGCGAACCAGCAATAAGTAAATCGAGAAGTAGATCATTGATGGATGCCAAATGATTCACAATCTTGTCTCGGATACTTTCATAACTCTCTCGAAACCGCCGAAGCTGCGAACTGAGTTCCAAAGCAAATCGCAAACGGGGAAATGATAGGTGCACCCACTTTTCAAAGGAGTTACTGTCGAAAGTTGTGTTTGAGTGAGGGTTGAAAGAGGCGGCGTATTTCGAGAAAAGTTGGTTACCAAACAAAGACCAATTCTCCCCGAAAGGAACGCCACCCGTGAAGAACAGTAACCAGGAATTCGTCTCTGAAACAGTCTGCTGCGTCGACAATCCGGAGGTTGCTTCCGAGAGTGCCTCGACCAGCGAAGTCCGTGACGTGCTGACTCAGATTCTGCGAGAGGGAGCTCAGAAGATGTTGCAGGCAGCCATTCAGAGGGAGGTGGATGATTATCTGCAGAATCGATCCGGCATCGTTGGTGAAGATGGGCGGCGGCTCGTCATTCGGAACGGATCGCTTCCGGAGCGGGAACTCACCACTGGCCTTGGGCCGATCCAGATCCGTCAACCTCGAGTCCGCGATAAGCGGGCTGCAGACGAGCGTGAGGTCTTTCATTCTTCCATCCTGCCGAAGTATCTTCGCAAGACAAAATCCATTGAGGAGCTGGTGCCATGGTTGTACCTCAAGGGCATCAGTACGAACGACTTCCCGGAGGCATTGCAAGCGCTGCTCGGCAAAGACGCGGCCGGCTTTTCAGCAACCACGATCACTCGGCTGAAATCCATCTGGGAAGGAGAATATGACGAATGGTCGAAGCGTTCCCTGAAGGACAAACGATATGTGTATTTCTGGGCTGACGGCATCTACAGCAACATTCGATTCAATGACAACGAAGGCCGCGGCTCGGATGAAAATCGCCAGTGTTTGCTGGTCTTGATGGGCGCCACGGCAGATGGCACGAAGGAACTGATTGCGGTTGTGGATGGTGTTCGTGAAAGTGAATTGTCATGGAAGGAACTTCTTCTGAACGTCAAAGCTCGCGGCCTGCGATACGATCCGCTGCTGGCGATCGGAGATGGAGCTTTGGGATTTTGGAAGGCACTGCACCAGGTGTTTCCAACAACTCACGTGCAACGTTGCACAGTTCATAAGACGGCGAATGTGCTGGACAAGATTCAAAAGAGCGTTCAACCTCAGGCGAAGCGGATGCTTCATTCGATCTGGGATGCTCCGACAAAAGCAGAAGCCGACAAAGCCTTCGATCTGTTCATTCGGACGTTCGAAGCAAAATACGCGGCAGCTGTGGAATGTCTGCGAAAGGACCGGGATGTGCTGCTGACGTTCTACAACTTCCCGGCGGACAATTGGTGTCACATTCGGACGACGAATCCCATCGAGAGTACCTTTGCAACAATCCGACTGCGTCATCGAAAAACAAAGAACAACGGAAGTGCCAAAGCGTCAACGGTCATGATCTTCAAGCTGGCTCAGAGCGCTGCCAAAGGCTGGCGAAAACTCCGAGGTCATCAACACATCCCGGAACTGATCAAAGGCGTCCGCTTCATCGACGGCATCAACGAACAATCTGTCGATGAGCTCAATTCCTCAACCACCAAATCCCATACAACTCATACCGAAGTCGTCGCCTGAAAGATTCCTCCTGAACACAACATTTGGAAGTAACTCCCTGGTCCGGACCATACTGATCAACGGGGCCACCGACGCCAAGAACTCCAATCACAAATGGCAACGCCGGGGCGTTCAGATCTTTCCGCACGTCCCGAATGAAATGAACCATTGCGTCAGTATAAGCATCATAGCCACCGGGCTGGTCGCGAGTCGGATAAGTGCCTGAATCCACCATATCGTTCCAGCCCTGAAACCAGACAAACCCGGCCAGTTCATAGCCCTGTGATGCAATGTCATCGGGCATGATTCGTTTGAGGTCTGCGGTGACACTTCTGACGTGGTCGATCATCAACCGATAATGAACACCGGTCGCGGCTTCTTTCTCTGCTTTGATCACGACAGGATCTTTGCTCTGTTTCCGAAAAGTCGCCAGTTGTGATTCGTTGAACACATACGGACCCGCGCCTGGGGAGCGAAAATCGGTATTCAGGCTCTTGCCACCCCATGACGTTTTGATTATCAGAATGGGGCCGTCGATAAGCTTTTGCATCGTCAGCC
>JAWKTX010000032.1 GCA_041398825.1 Planctomycetaceae bacterium
CGTCAAAGGCGCCATGAGTATTCTGGGAACGAAATGGGATCAGACTTGGTCGATCATTGAACGCGCGGTGGCTCGAGGCAAAGCTCGCAAAGAGCAGCAGCCGATGCCTCGACTGGGAATCGACGAGAAGGCTTTTCTCAAAGGGCAAAACTACATCACTCTGCTTTACGATCTGGACAACAGCACGGTCGAAGCGATCTCCGATGGAAACGACACGGAGGCCGGAATTGCCTGCCTTTCTCAACTTTCTGAGGATCAGCTGCAGTCTGTCGAAGCCATTGCGATGGACATGAATGCGGCCTACGTCAAAGCGGCGAAGCAAGTCATTCCGTTGGCGGAGCACAAGATTGTCCACGATCGGTTTCACGTCATGCAGATGGCCACAAAGGCGGTCGACAAAGTCCGTCGAGGCGAACATCGAGCTCTCATCAAAGAGGGCGATGACCGTCTCAGCAAGACGAAGTACGTCTGGTTGACCAGCCACGAAAATCTCAGCACAAAGCAGCAGGAGGTCTTTGATGCCACATACGACCTGCAACTCCAGACCGGCAAAGCATGGGCCTACAAGGAAATGCTCCGCGACCTCTGGAGCCAAAGCAGTGCGGCTGCGGCCACCGCTTTCTTCAGAGACTGGTACAAACGCGTGATCCACACAAAGCTGACGCCAATGAAGACAGTCGCCCGATCGATCAAAGAACGTCTAAAGAATGTTGTCAGCTATTGCACGCACAAGATCACCAACGCCGTAGCCGAAGGCATGAACAGCAAAATCATGTCCATCAAACGACGAGTCGGAGGATTCCGAAACCGCCAAAACTTCAAGACCGCTATCTTCTTCCACTGCGGTGGACTCAACCTCTACCCACAATAATCCCGGATGGACCCAGTAAACCACACCGGGCCACACCCTGAACTGCTTCTCGGTATCGTTCACTTGATATAGAATTCCACGAAACTGACCAGACATTGATTTCTGAGTGAACAACATGATTAGAGACTTTCGCACGTGGTTGACAGTTGCGCTGTTGACCATCATTACACTTTATATTTCCGGATGCGGTACAGAGGGCTCGACCAATGGCCCAGATGGAAATCAATCAACTTCGGTTGACACAAATGCTGCTGCCGCAAAGCCGCCGGTTGTCCGTGAATCATCGCCGGCATCGGCTCAGCGTTCGATTCCGGTCTCCATCCCGGGATGGGCGATCACGCCAGAGCTAAGGCAAAAGCTAGCCAAGCGAGATTCTCGCGGACTGCCCGGCGGGTTTATCGATGCTGAGTCCAATCAATACATCAACCTGGCTCACGGGTTCAAAATCCAACTTTCTGATTCCGTCGCACTAATATCCGCGGAATCAGGAGAAAGCTTTGATCCGGGATTAACAATCGCAGTGCGGGACACGCGACTCGGAACCCAGCTTCGAGTCAATTCAGAGAAGCTGAGTGAACTCGATGCAGGAAAGATCGTCAGGAGCAATGGAGCTTCGAAGCGGGATGGATTTACTATTGATAGATCCTTCCCCGAAATAACTACGGAGTTCTTAGGCTCTTCAGTCGCATTCGTTTCCGGGGTCGATGCGACTGGACATCCGAAGCTTCGGGCGGCCACATATAGAGGCAGTCGACTCTTCAATCTCGATATTCATCCCACTGAAGGCACAGATGAGGTAACCCTGCCGGAGAACCTTTTGCGCGCCTTTCAGGCAACGTCCGACAATGAAATGGCTGCAGCTATCGATGCTCACCCAGAGCTGCTGCTGGCTCCCGATGCCGTTGGAGCGCACTCGTCAGTTCGTGATGGAGTTTACAGGAACTTTGAAACGGGTGTCATCTGGCGAATTCCCGATGGTTATTGGCAATTGCTGGACGGCCCACGAGGACAGTATGGCAAAGCCGATAGTATGCTGATTCGGGAGCTTAAGGAGAATGTCTTGTTACTCCTGACGG
>JAWKTX010000033.1 GCA_041398825.1 Planctomycetaceae bacterium
GAGAAAGCCGGCCGCATTGCGGGCGTTGGATTCTTCAAGCTGGATGATCATCAGTACGGGCGACGAAGCCTCTTCGAATGTTGCGGTTGTCATGTCCTCTGTGTCCAGCCGCCAGCGCAGTTCACCAGTGGTTCGATCAAATGCAAACAACGCATCGCCCAGTGGAGTCGAACGCATCCCCACTCGTTGCATCGGGTCCACGCGACGTTTGGGGCCGATAATCGTCAGATAAACATTCAGTAAATCTGCGCGGGCAAACAGTCCTGGTCGTGGAGTCAATGAACTTCGGATCGCATTGTCAGTTCCTCCGGATTCCGCATTTCTCAGTTCTTCCGGTAGATCAAATGTGGAAACCTGACCATTCGAGAGGTCAATCAGGCTGAACTTCAATGGTGAATACGCCAGTAAAGTGTCTGCGTCGAGGACCTGAAAACTTGTGACGTCGGGCAGTTCGATCCGGCGGCTTACAAAGCCATTGGCTGGATTGATCCATTCCATCACTCGCGGGTTCTTCTTCACCCGCTCTGGTCTCAGCACAATCAGGTCTCGTCCTGCGGCCGTCAGGCTGGAGATGGCATCATCTGACGTCAGGGGGCTTCCTTCGATCAGGGTGCCATCAGAAAGCCTGCGGCATTCCACCACGCGCGTTCTTGTATTCAGAAGAACCACTGCTTCCGAAGTTGCGGTTGCGTAATACTCTTTCATGGCTCCCCGAAGTGCCCAGCGCGTCGTGCCGGTGCTGAGATCAATGATCTCAATCCGGCCTTCATCCTGAAGACAGATAAAGCGATCGGAGCCACCGCAGATGGTGATCGAGCCGGCTGACGTGATGCCCAGAACAGACCGCTGATAGATGGTAATGTCCACGAAAGGCATCGCGGCCGGCTCCCGACCGTAGCGAAGATCACTGGTGCTTCGCGACCAGAGCGGTCGTCGGCTGATTGCAGATACCGCAGACACCGTTCGCAACGAATGTCCAAGCACGACAGTTCCATATCGGAGCAACGTTCCGCTGGATTCGCCATAGGGACGCGAAGTGTCCAGCGTGAGAGGCAGTAGACAGGGAACCGCATCTGTGCCCGGGGGAATGGCCGGGGCGGCATGACCACAAACCCGGTCTGCAACGCTGTTGTAATTCCAGATGTACCGGCTGAGATAAATGTCATTGACATCCAGTATCCGCACAGGCGTATCGGGAGACCGATAGACATTTGAAAGCACAGGAATCCCGATGAGCTGATCGTCCGGCCACGTTGACAGCTGAGCTCGCGAAAGCCGATCCCATTCTTCCCGCTCGACGCGAATCTCATGCAGCTGCGATCCCGGATCGGCAATGGAAGACACAGGCAACTTCACAGCTTGCTCTTCTATAAACCCGGTCAGCAGGTATCGAATGTCCTGATCATGGGCGTTGTCTCGCCATTCAAGAAGTCGCCGAATGACTCTCGAACGCTGATCATCGGACTGGGCGGCAAGGGAAAGAAGCTGGGCAAGCCTGTCATCAAACAAGCCCGCGTCTGCGCGAGCGTCACTTCGTTTCATCGCTTCTTCGCAGACTGCCGGATGATCAATCAAAACCAGCATCTCATCCGAAAGCGATTCGATAAAACGCAGCAGAGTCGGCGACTGATGTGTGTCGGGCGATGCGAATTGCGCCGTGACCTGACGCAGCAGCCAGTAATTCAGGTCCTGAAAATGTTTAAGAGGGTCCGGAGTTCTCCCGG